>JANWKO010000289.1 GCA_025451335.1 Gammaproteobacteria bacterium | reverse complement strand
ATTGGGTTATTTACGAGTGTGGAAATTTTAGTATTCGCTATCTGTCGAGAGGTTAGCTCGATTAACATTTCTGGTACGGCTATTGCTTTAACGAATATGATAGTGATGATCGGCGGAAACATATTCCAGCCTATGGTGGGCAAATTATTGGACATGAATTGGACAGGCACCATTGTGAATGGGGCGCGAGTTTACTCACCTTTAGCTTATAGTTTTGCATTAAGCGTCCTTCCAATTTGCTTTGTGCTGGCTGTCGTTTTGACATTCTTTATCCGCGAAACTTATGGCAAAGTTAATCTAGAATATTAATTTATCTGAATACCTGGCAAGTTAAAGTTTTGATCAGCCTCTTGTCGCTGTGCTAGGTATTTTATGCCGTATTTTTAAAGCCCTTCCTAATTTATTATGCGCGTTTATTTTTAACGAGAGATTAACCTATGAAATCAGTCGGTAAAGAAAGCGAGTATGCGCAAGAAGAATTGAAACCATTAGAAGTTGAAAAAAATCCTTTAGATGGCCAGATAAGAGCTTTTCCTAAAGTGCCCGAAGGTTGGCATGTTGCTTGTGCCTATAACCAGTGGGGAGTCAAAGGAATGGCAAAAATGTTCATTTGTGAAAACTTGGCTGATATGCAAGAGTTGGTCAAAGGATATAAGCAGGGTGGAGCTCTTCGAATAGATTGGTATGCTATTCCAGATACACATTTTGTAAAAACCATGACGGTCGAAGAATGGATAGGTGAGGAAAAGTCCAAAGAAAGGTCAATGAGTAAGTTGTAAGCATTTTTTTCTAAGTTTACCTTGACAAATGCGGGCAAAAACTTCGAGAATAGCCCCCCTATGGCTATGTAGCTCAGCTGGTTAGAGCGCGGCACTCATAATGCTGAGGTCGGTGGTTCGAGTCCACCCATAGCCACTAGTCTTTAGATTGTTGCAACTCGCAACAAAATTGGGTAAAATCACCAACCTTTGAAGATCATTTGTTCAAAAAATGATTTTCTCCTTGCCTTCATTCTTGTGAATAAGGCTTTAATCCATAAGGAGTTATTTAATGAAACATTATGAAGTTGTATTTTTAGTTCATCCCGATCAGAGCGAGCAAGTGCCTGGCATGATCGAGCGTTATAGCAATTTGATTACCCAAAAGAAAGGGAAGATACATCGATTGGAAGATTGGGGGCGTCGTCAATTAGCTTATCCAATCAACAAGCTGTTGAAAGCACATTATATACTGATGAATATTGAGTGTGACAAAGAAACGCTCGATGAACTCAGTAATGCATTTCGATATAACGATGCTGTCATTCGTAATCTAGTCCTCAATATGAAGCACGCTGTTAAAGAAGCATCGCCTTTAATGAAAGAAAAAGATTCTCGTTCAGAAGGTTCACATGATTCTGAAGGGCATCACAAATCACGCGGTAAAAAACCAGCCGTGGTTGAAGTTGAAAAAGAGGGCGGGATTCAAGAATTAGAAGATCGCGCGAAATAAACCGTTCACAGCTGGAGTGATTAAAATGTCAAATTATTTTCGTCGGAAGAAGTTTTGTTATTTCACGAGTAACAAGATCAAAGAAATAGATTACAAAGATGTTTATCTCTTGAAAAAATTTATTACTGAAAGTGGAAAAATTGTTCCTAGTCGCATAACAGGAACAAAAGCACGTTATCAACGCCAATTAGCGAATGCAATTAAACAAGCGCGCTTCTTAGCATTGTTACCTTATTGCGATAAACATTAATTAAATAGGGTCTATTGATAGTTTGCACAAGCGAATATCAACAGGCCCTAAGAATCAAACTACCTGACGGATGTCCTATTTATTTAGGAGTGAGCAAGTCAGGAGAGGGAATTTTTAGGCCTAGCTTAATAAAGAGGTCGCATGTTTTTACGCCGTTTTACTGATTTTGTATTGCAAAATCGTGTACAGGGAATGGCTACGGCATTTGTGAGTGCCTTTGTTCCAATTATTGGTAGCATTAGCATTCTAATTGCAGGGTTAGTTACCTTACGTAAAGGTGCATTTGAAGGGTTGCTGGTATTAATTGCAGCAACAGTACCTTATATAATAACCTACTTTGCATCGCCTCCAGCGCCTGAACAGGCACTGTTAGCTGAAGGCATACTTGGCGTGATTATCGTTAGCAATGTATTGACTTGGATGTTCGCCATTGTTTTGCGCCGATTTAGTAATTGGAATATTACGATTGAAATAGCAGCATTATTAGGCGTGTTAGTGATTGTTTTAGTACATCTCTTCAATCCTGACATACAAAATTGGTGGGCTTCGCAATTATCTGTTTATTTTGCAAAAACAACAGATGTTGTTAATAAGTTAAAAGCGACGACAGATGCAGCTCAATCGGCACCCAGTGAGGCGCAGATACAGGCAGTAAATACAGCAAAACGATTTGCAACAGGATTTGTTGCAGTTTCGGTATTATTTAATGCACTCTTGCAATTATTAATTGCACGTTGGTGGCAAGCGGCAATATATAATCCAGGTGGATTACGTAAGGAGCTTTATCAAATTCGCTTAAGCCATATTACGGGTTTTGCATTTGTAATAGCTCTCGTGTTGGCTTTCCTAGGGATAGACGTTGCGTTGGATATGATGCCGATTTTATGTATGGCTTTTTTTGTAGCAGGATTGAGTTTGTTACATAGCATCGTTAGTAAGCAAAAAATAGCGTGGTTATGGTTGATTTTGATTTATATGGGGATTATTTGGTTATTCCCATTGAGCATTGTGATTATTGCTTTCATTGCTCTGGTGGATACGGGATTTGATTTTCGTAAACGATTTCTATTATGAGAGGTAAATTTTTGTGGACGTAATATTACTTGAAAGAATACGTAATTTAGGTGTATTGGGACAAACAGTTAAAGTGAAATCAGGCTATGGCCGTAACTATCTTATTCCCTATGGTAAAGCAGTGTACGCAACACCTGACAACATTCAAAAATTTGAAGCTCGTCGTGCAGAACTTGAAAAAGCTGAAGCAGAACATTTGCAAGCTGCACAAGCACGTCGCGATGCATTAGTGGCGCTACAAGTTGTTACAATTGCTTCAAAAGCTGGAGAAGAAGGTCGACTTTTCGGCTCCGTCGGTACTCGAGATATTGCAAGTGCAATTACTGAAGCCGGTGTAGAAATACAAAAAAGTGATGTTCATTTACCAATGGGTGCATTTCGTCAAGTTGGTGAATATGAAGTTGAAGTTGAATTGCATAGCGATGTCCGTGCAGTGATTAAAATCAACATTGTTGCTGAATAGAGCTTTTCAAGCCAGAGTTCAGTCTTAATGAATAAAAGGCAGATCTTTTCCTTTGAGTTTCAGGTCTGCCCCATTTAACTCAGGCCTTATCCCTTAAGTTTATTTCCGACGGCTGGGCTTTTTGTCAATTATATAAATTGATCAACTCCTCTTTCTTATTTCCTCTAATAATGCGAAAATTTGCCTTATTTCATTTAGGCAATAACATGGATTCTCATACCCTCACAAAGCGATCCAAAGCACGTAATGTTGATGTGAATCACGTCAAGATACCGCCGCATTCTATTGAAGCAGAACAAGCGGTAATTGGTGGTTTAATGCTCGATAATCGAGCCTGGGATCAAGTAGCTGATCGAATGCGGGAAGAGGATTTTTACCGATATGATCATCGCCTTATTTATCGTGTTATGGCGAAATTATCTGAACATAATAAGCCGATTGATGTTTTAACCGTCTCAGAAGCTTTACGAGAAATAAATGAACTCGAAAATGTTGGTGGTGAAGTTTATCTTTTTGAATTAGCAAACAATACCCCCAGCGTTGCAAATATTGCAGCTTACGCAGACATTGTGCGCGAACGTTCAGTCTTGAGGCAATTGATAGCCACTGCCAATGAAATTGCAACCCACGCCTTTAATCCTGATGGCCGTAATAGTACAGAATTACTCGATTTAGCAGAGCGTCAAGTTTTTGCTATTAGTGAACAAGGCGCTCGTGTCGGTGGTCCAGTCAATGTTAAAGATTTTCTGGCCACTACCATGGATAAAATTGATACCTTGTTTCATGCCAATAATCCCATTACGGGTGTCCCAACAGGCTATCATGACTTTGATGAAATGACTTCTGGGCTACAATCTTCAGATCTGGTTATTGTCGCTGGCCGTCCTTCAATGGGTAAAACGACTTATGCAATGAATATTGCCGAACATGTCGCGATCAAAAGTAAATTACCTGTTTTGATTTTTAGTATGGAAATGCCAGGTGATTCCATTGTGATGCGTTTGCTTTCCTCTTTATGTCGCATTGACCAATTGCGTATTCGCACCGGAAAATTAGAAGATGAAGATTGGCCACGAATAAGTTCAACAGTCAGTATGCTATCTGAAGCCCCACTCTTTATTGATGACACCCCAGCGTTAAGTCCAGCAGAATTACGTGCTCGATCTAGACGTTTAGCCAAAGAAACGGGTCAATTGGGTTTAATTGTTGTCGACTATTTACAACTTATGCAAGTACCAGGATTTGCAGAAAATCGAACTGCAGAAATTTCTGAAATTTCGCGTTCATTAAAAGCCTTAGCCAAAGAATTAAAAGTCCCTGTTATTGCTTTATCGCAATTAAATCGTAGTTTGGAACAACGTGCTGATAAAAGACCTGTCATGTCTGATTTAAGAGAATCGGGTGCAATTGAACAAGATGCCGATCTTATCGTGTTTATTTATCGTGATGAGGTTTATCATGAAAATAGCCCAGACAAAGGCACAGCGGAAATTATTATTGCCAAGCAACGTAATGGTCCAATTGGAAAAGTGCGTTTGACATTCTTGGGACAATATACTTGTTTTGAAAACCATACCAGAAATTCTTTTTAACTATGACTCGACCAACTCAAATCACAATAAATCTCTCCGCCTTACAGCATAATCTCAAGCGGATAAAAACCATTGCGCCCAAAAGTTCTATCTTAGCAATGGTGAAATCCAATGCTTACGGACATGGATTGGAAAGAATTGCCTTAGCTTTGCCAGATGTAGATGCTTTAGGTGTGGCTTGCTTAGAAGAAGGCATGCAATTACGCAAAGCGGGCGTCAAAAATCCCATTGTTTTAATGGAAGGATTATTCCGAGCTGATGAATTAACTAAAGCGGTTGAGGGAAATTTCACGTTGGTTGTGCATCATGAATTACAGGTAGAAATGTTAGAAAAAAATTCCCAAATTAATCCCCTTGATGTTTGGCTTAAAATAGATACAGGTATGCATAGACTTGGTTTTGATCCCCAAGCAGTGTCATCAATTCATCAACGTCTCATGAATTGTGTAGCAGTGAAAAAACCTATGGGTTTAATGACTCATTTTGCGGAATCTGATTCATTAGACAAAACTCCGACATCTAGGCAAATAGAACTATTTACTCAATGTATTCAAAATTTACCTGGCCCACGCAGTTTAGCAAATTCAGGTGGAATTCTTGCTTGGCCATCTGCTCATGCAGATTGGGTGCGTCCCGGCATCATGTTATACGGTGCTTCTCCCTTCGCGAATCGACATGGCAGTCAACATGGTTTACGTCCCGTTATGTCTCTAACTTCGGAGTTAATTGCCGTGCATGAAGTGAGTAAAGGTGAGCAAGTTGGCTATGGTGGAAAATGGACTTGTCCAGAAAATATGCGTGTAGGTATTGTCGCTATCGGATATGGTGATGGATATCCACGACATGCTAAAAACGGCACACCGATGTTAGTCAATGGAAGACGTTGTCCTTTAGTTGGATGTGTTTCTATGGACATGATAGCCGTAGATTTACGTACTCAACCTTATGCAAAAGTAGGCGATTCTGTCGTGCTATGGGGAGAAGAGTTACCCGTGGAAGAGGTTGCAGGACACAGTGGCACGATTGGTTACGAATTGCTTACTAGAATTACTCAGCGTGTGCATGTGGTGACTAGGCTTTCTTGACAATTCTACATGTCAAAAGACCCTGGGGTCTCTTGACATCAAAAACTTTTAAAATAATCTACGGCTTCTTGCAATGATTGCGCGGCAAGAACCTGCATATCACCTAATTTTCCTTTTGGCGCATTAGCGGAAGGAACGATAGCATTTTTAAAACCATGTTTAGCCGCTTCTCGTAATCGTTCTTGCCCGCCCTGGACAGGGCGAATTTCTCCCGCTAAGCCAAGTTCACCGAAAACTATTAAATCTTGAGGAAGAGGGCGATTACGTAAACTCGAAAGAACAGCAAGTAATAATGCTAAATCAGATCCTGTTTCTGTTATTCGAACGCCACCCACAACATTAACAAACACATCTTGATCATAAGTAACGATACCAGCGTGACGATGTAATACTGCGAGTAACATCGCAAGACGTTGTGATTCTAATCCAACACAAACCCGTCGTGGATTTGCCATATGACTTTGATCCACTAAAGCTTGAACTTCGACTAACAAAGGCCGACTACCTTCTTTCGTCGACATAATCACACTACCTGAAACTGGATTTTCATAACGCGAAAGAAAAATAGCGGAAGGATTACTCACTTCTCGTAATCCTTTTTCTGTCATCGCAAAAATGCCAAGTTCATTGACGGCGCCAAAACGATTTTTTACAGCACGAATAACACGATGACGACTGTCTTGTTCTCCTTCAAAATATAAAACAGTATCGACCATATGTTCTAAAACACGCGGTCCAGCGAGAGTGCCTTCTTTCGTGACATGACCCACTAAAAATAAAGCGGTGCCAGTTTGTTTAGCAAATTTAACAAGTTGTGCAGCGCTTTCACGCACTTGACCGACAGCGCCAGGTGCGGATTGTAATAAATCGGTGTGCATGGTTTGAATAGAATCGACAACTAAAACGCGGGGTTTTTCTTGTTGTGCTAATTTTAAAATGCGCTCTACCTGAGTGTCAGCAAGTAATAATAATTTATCTTCCGGTAAACCTAATCGTCGTGCACGTAAAGTCACTTGTTGTAAGGACTCTTCTCCGGTGACATACAATACTTTTAATTGCTGACTGAGATAACAAAGCGTTTGAATCAACAGAGTGGATTTTCCTATTCCTGGATCGCCACCAATTAACACCACCGATCCCATGACTAAGCCGCCGCCAAGTACGCGGTCTAATTCCTCTAAACCCGATCCCAATCGAGTATCTTCATCTAGCGTGACTTCAATCATTTGGGTAATTTCAGGATCGCCAACGGAATAACCCTGATAACGTGGATGAGAAGCTGCTTTAGTAATTTCTTCTACTAATGTATTCCATTCACCACAACCTGTGCATTGTCCAGACCATTTTGGAAATTGCGCGCCACAGGATTGACAACTATGAGTAACTTTGGTTTTTGCCATTTTTAAGACCTTTTTTTCTTAAATACGCATTTTTAAAATGCGAAAAATCTAATCCTCGACGAGCAAATGCATAGCAGAAGAATCTAATTCGCTATGCCCTTTAGCGACGAGCCGATCTAAGCATTTTGTTGCATACTCGGATGCAGGCAATTTGAGATGAACTTGATGAGCTTGTTCTAAAGCCAGATGCATATCTTTACGATGCAATCCTGATTTAAAACCGGGTTTGTAATCATTTTCCAACATGCGTTTGCCGTGAATTTCTAAAATTCGACTGCCAGCAAATCCACCCATCAAAGCTTCGCGTACTTTGGCGGGATCAACTCCCGAGGATTTAGCTAGTTGTAGCGCTTCGCTTACCGCAATAATAGTCTCTGCCACAATAATTTGATTGCATGCTTTAGCTACTTGTCCTGCACCATGATCGCCGATATGTACGATTTGTTTTCCAAGCACTTGTAAAATCGGTAAGACTTTTTCTAAGACGCTTTCTTTACCGCCCACCATGATGGATAAAGTGCCAGTAATTGCACCTTGTTCACCACCAGATACCGGAGCATCAAGCATATCAATTTTTTTTTGTTCTAATAATAAAGCAAT
>JANWKO010000288.1 GCA_025451335.1 Gammaproteobacteria bacterium | reverse complement strand
TATTCACCGAGTGCTAGCGGCTCATAAAGATGTGTTGAAAGATCCCATTCCTGAAGTATTTTTGAAAGAATTAACTGATGGTTTAACCGAATTTGAAGTGCGTTATTTTATTAATCTACGTCAAGTTAAATCGCGTATTAGTATTCGTTCTGAAGTCTTAGTCGCCATTTGGGAAGTTTTCGAAAAACATGGCATTCAACCGCCTTATCCTCATCATGAGGTTTTTCTGAAGGGGATGCCGGAGTTGAGTGCGGCGGTGGAATAAATTAAGGTAATCTTGCTATGTGTGCAATATTAAGAATAATAATATCATAATTTAATCAGGAGCGGTTTATAGTGCCTTACAATAATTATATGTCGGAAGAAACGCAAAAACTATTTGCAAGCTCTTTTCATGTTTCTTTGATTGGAGAATTTCAATCCTTTCAAGAGAAAATTTCCAAGGCAAAAGAATTTAAAGCAGCACCTCAAGATCCATTTGATCAATTAGTTTATTTAGTAGAAGCAAAGCTCCAAGGAATACATGAATTTCAAAATAAACCTCGAGAATTAAAAGAAGATAGAACTTATATCAAGCTATTGCTGGTTAATTTAGTTCAAAGTGAAATGAATAAGTTAATTATACAATATAAAAATGGTGCTGATTTAGATTGGCTTAATGATAAAACGAAGCGCATGAATTTTATACGAGATTATAATTGCATTATTAAAAAGGCATTAAAAGCTTACGACATTATCGATAAGCATTTTCCATTAAAAACCACTACAATTACTAGTTTTTTACAAACTATTCAACAAGACGATGAATCGAGAGTAATAATTTACTATAGAATCCCTCAATTAATTAAACATATAAATGAATATAATCAAGATAGAAAATCAATGCATACTTCAGTTGAATTGGATTTGAAAGAAATTCAAGTAACTGAACGTGAGAAAAAAGAATATATAAACAGCTTGCCTTCCGATCCAGTAACACTTGATGAAGTTAAGATATTTATTAGTCGAGAATTTAAATCATATGGAAATTTAAAAGAGGGAGATGCTGCGAGGTGTTTTCTTGCTAATGCACTCATTCTCGAGCTCAATAAATTTAAGCAAATTTTTGATACACGTGAAGTGAAATCGAATAAAGAAGCTTTAATAAAATATTACGAAGATGTTACTTCTGTTTTTGGAAAAGCCAATCTGATTTTAGCGGAGATTAATAAAAAATTTGGGCAAGATCCAAGTATGCATTTTGATCACGCTATGCAACGTTGTTTCTCTCAGTGTAATGCAAACAAGCAAGCCCTTAATACCTATGCGGATTTTAAAGTCGTTATGATTAAAAAACGTAAAGGATGGCTTGATGGTTTGTTAAAAAATCCTAGATTTGCAGAGCAAATAAAATATGCAGAAGAGTCTGAGCTAGAAGCAAAAACTCGCCCTGCTGTACAGATCACAAAAGGAATCGTCATGGTTGGAGCTTTTTTTGGAGGGTTAGCTCTTGGAGCTACTAGTTCATTCGGTAGTTTTGGAGCCGCGTCCGGAGAAGCACTTGCTAAAGGTGGTGATCAATATCTTAGACAAAAAAAACGTGAATCTTGGGAAGCTCCTCTAAGTAGAATAACGGGTGAAAAAACAACAGGTGTCGCTTTCGCAGTTCGTGAAGATATCGATGCAAAAGATATGGTAGGGCAAGTAATCATCGACGAAAAAGGAAAATCAAAGATAACTTATTTTTCTGGTGCAAACCCCTCTCAAGATGAAGAAAAAGCATTTGAATTTCTTTATGCAATCGAAGCTCAACCTATTGATAGCTTGCGAACGCAGGGGACAAATCATCAAATTGGAAAAAATAATGTAAAAGGACAAGTGATGATTTGTCGCAATCCAGCAGATGCTTTCGGAATCTGTGACATTCATAGTGATGGAGCAACGTATGACCAAAAATTAGGTTGGCGAAAATATCAACCATGGACTGAGGAGCAGCGTCAATCTATCTCTCATCTTGACATAGATATGACGTTTGAACGTAAAGCTTCTTTTTCTATTTAATTCGAATTTAAAACAACTTTAAAACAACAAAAAAAATTATGATATCGGTCAACATACCAGATGTTACCGAGGACCTTTTCTAAGAGAAGATTTTTCATCAAGTTGCGCACTTGAATCCGCCTTGGGTGTTGTAATCTTTTCAAACATAGACTCAATATCCCATCTGGAGGTAAATATTTTGCCATGTGCTTCTTTAATCAGATTTTGTTGTGTTGATGTCAAGGCATCGTCTGCTAGATACCAACTAGTTGGAAACAACGACTCATCGTTAAAAACTATCGAGAAGTAGTGATCAAAAAAATATTTAACCTTTGGATTCGGTTTTTTCTTTCTGATAAGCCACAACCGTTCCGCTAATTGCACTGCCATTGTTCTTAATATTGATAACAGCATCACCACCCATAGCCGCTGCTAATTCACGCATGCCATCACGAATATTGGCTTCTTGTCGCTTACTGCCACCTAAGTTAAATTTAGAAATACTTTCCTCACCTAATACAGTATAGGGTTCTTTAGGTTGTCCTTTTGTATAAAAAGTAACTTTCAGAGGGTTTTTTTGTTGATGTGTTGCAGCTGATGAAATAGGGGTATGTGTTATAGGATGATTTTTGTGTTGATTTTTATGTGGATTTTTATATTTTTGCTGGGTTGGTGTTGTTGTACAACATGTTAATGTAAAACTTAAGCAAATGACTACAAAAGAGTATAATATTCTCATCGCTGATTCCCTTCGAGCAAATAAGTTAAAATTTAATAGGGTCTGTTGACATTTCGCTAGGCTGAGCCAGAAATCGTCAATGTTTAAGCATCGTAGCGCAGTTTACGTTGTGAGTAAATGAGCAACGAAGCGCAGAAGATTGACGATTTCTGGCCAGCATAGTAGAAATGTCAGCAGACCCAAGGGTTAATCGTATTGGATAAAGGTTGCAAAGGCAAGGGGTTAAAAAAATGGAAAACCAAATGTTTAAGGAAGCCTCATCAAGATTAGATAAAGCATTTGATTTTGCTGATATTAATCAAGAAGCGATTGAAAGATTGAAATATCCAAAGGCAGAACTTACTGTATCCTTGCCAATACGAAAAGATGATGGATCTTTAGAAATATTTACGGGGTATCGTGTACATCATAATGACGCGCGAGGACCGACAAAAGGTGGAGTGAGATTTCATCCCAATGTTTCAATGGATGAAATTAAAACACTATCATTTTGGATGACAATTAAATGCGCTGTCGTAGGTATACCATTTGGTGGAGCAAAAGGGGGAGTGACTCTTGACCCTAAAAACTTATCACGTTTAGAGATAGAACGCTTAAGCCGTTGTTATATAGATAGAATTGCTAATTTTATTGGACCCGATGTGGATATATTAGCGCCTGATGTTTATACCAATCCAATGATTATGGGTTGGATGATGGATGAGTATTCGAAAATTACTCGCCAATATTCACCTGCCGTTGTAACAGGCAAACCCATACCACTAGGCGGTAGTATGGGACGTGAAGATGCGACTGGACGAGGTGGGTATTATTGTATTCAAGAGTTGGCCAAGAAAAAAAATTGGCAACCAAAAGAAATGCGCGTGGCTATACAGGGTTTTGGAAATGCAGGACAACATATTGCGCAATTATTATATGAAGACGGTTATAAAATTGTTGCGATTAGTGATTCGCAAGGTGGTATATATAGTTCAGAAGGGTTTGATGTACCCACTATTATTCAGGTTAAAAATACCACAAGGCAAATTCAAGCTGTATATTGTAAAAACACGGTATGCGAATTTGTAGAGGCAACTAAAATAACGAATCAAGAATTATTAGAGTTAGATATAGAGTTATTGATACCTGCGGCTTTAGAAAATCAAATTACGAAAGAAAATGCAGCACAAATTAAAGCCCCTTGGATTGTTGAAATTGCTAATGGACCTATTACAGTTGAAGCCGAAGCTATTTTGGCGGAAAAAAATATTTCAGTTGTGCCTGATGTATTAGCCAATGCGGGGGGTGTGTTGGTGAGTTATTTTGAGTGGGTGCAAAATAAAACCGGTTTATACTGGACTGTTGAACAAGTTCAATTGCGCATGCACGAAATAATGACTAGGGAATTTTTGAATGTATATCAATTAATGGAAAGTCAAAATATTGATATGCGTAATGCGGCTTATATACAAGCTTTGAATCGATATGCACAAGCGGTGATTGTGCAGGGTACTGAGAACTATTTTTCTGAACTGGGGTAGGGTCTTGCTGACAATTCTATTATGCTGGCCAGAAATCTTCGATAATCTGCGCTTCGCTGCTCATTTACCAACAACGTAAACTGCGCTGCAATGCTCGATTATCGAAGATTTCTGGCTCAGCCTAGCGAATTGTCAAGAGACCCTAATGTTAGAACAAATATTTTTTTTAGGAAAAATAAATGACAAATTTTTTAGACATCGCACGTAAGAATTTATTGGATCCTGCTGGATTGACTGATAATCAATTACAAACCGTTTTAAGTCATGTTTTAGGAGAGGCGGTTGATAATGCTGATTTATATTTTCAATCCACTTATTCGGAAGGTTGGGTTTTAGAAGACGGCATCATCAAAAATGGATCGTTTAATATTGATCGTGGTGTGGGTGTGCGAGCAATGAGCGGCGAAAAAACAGGTTTTGCTTATTCCGATGACATCATGCTGCCTGCGCTTGAACAAGCAGCGCATGCGGCTAGAAGCATCAGTACGCAAGGAGGGCATCACGCAGTTAAATCCATGCGATGGACTACGGGTCACGATCTTTATTTGCCAATAAATCCATTAAATTCGCTTAATGAAAATGACAAAATTGCATTATTGCAAAGGATTGATGCTTATACACGCAAGCAAGATCCACGTATTATTCAAGTCACTGTCAGTTTAGCGGCAGAGTATGACACGGTTTTGGTTATGGCAAGTGACGGACATTTGGCCGCAGACGTCCGTCCGCTCGTCCGTCTTAATGTGAGTGTGGTAGTTGAACAAAATGGCCGTCGCGAACATGGCAATTCTGGCGGTGGCGGTC
This sequence comes from Gammaproteobacteria bacterium, assembly GCA_025451335.1. Taxonomy (GTDB): domain Bacteria; phylum Pseudomonadota; class Gammaproteobacteria; order DSM-16500; family DSM-16500; genus JAJPGW01. Next base: position 6,834 of record JANWKO010000288.1, on the reverse strand, counting down.
GCTTTGCTTATCAATATTTTCTCGAAAATGACGTTGCTTTTGGTTACGCGCGTGAAGCAGTGCGTCAAGCACTTATTAATTTAGAAGCTATTCCTGCACCAGCTGGAACCATGCCTGTTGTACTTGGTCCAGGATGGCCTGGCGTGCTTTTACATGAAGCAATTGGCCACGGTTTGGAAGGAGATTTTAATCGCAAAGGCACCTCTGCTTTTAGTGGTCGAATTGGTGAACGGGTAGCTTCTCCTTTGTGTACTATTGTCGATGATGGGACTTTACCGAATCGTCGCGGTTCTTTAAATGTTGACGATGAAGGAACTCCTACTAAATGTACGGTATTAATAGAAAAAGGAATTTTGCGTGCTTATATTCAAGATAAACGTAATGCACGCCTGATGGGGGTGGAATCAACCGGTAATGGACGCCGTGAGTCGTATGCACATGTGCCTATGCCACGCATGACGAATACTTATATGTTACCAGGTACCTCGACTCCGGAAGAAATTATTAAATCAGTCAAAAAAGGAATTTATGCTGCTAATTTCGGAGGTGGACAATTCGACATTACTTCTGGAAAGTTTGTTTTTTCTGCTTCAGAGGCTTATTTAATTGAAAATGGTAAAATTACCGCGCCTATTAAAGGGGCTACGCTTATTGGAAATGGACCTGAAGTATTAAATAAAGTGTCCATGGTAGGCAATGATTTGCAATTGGATTCAGGTGTTGGCACCTGTGGTAAGGATGGACAAAGCGTCCCTGTGGGAGTGGGTCAGCCGACATTGCGTGTGGATGCGTTGACTGTTGGTGGTACGAACCAAGAGTCCTAGGAGCAGCTCTGCACAAATAAAAACGGCCTCAAAAGAGGCCGTTTTTTTTACTTTCTTAAGATTATTTTGTTTCAGTTGTTGTGCTGGTTGGATTGGTGTTCATCTCTGTGTTTTCGCTGGTTGTTTTTTCAGCTTTTTCACTTTTAGCATGTTCATGGTGATGTTTTGTGCCTTTGTGTTCATGCTTTTCATGGCAATCGCAGTGATGTTTTTTGTGTTTAGCATGATGTTTGGTTTCTTTCTTTTCATTCATCATTTCATTGGTGTTTGCTGTGGTAGCATCATTCTCTGCAATGACTGCATTTTGCGCAGATTCAGATGGCATAGCTTCGTTAGCGGAGCTTTCAGCAAAAGCCATTGAGGATAAAGCTAAACTTGCGGTTGCTAATAAAACGAGTAATTTTTTCATGATTTCTTCTCCATAATAAATAAATTAGTCTTCCATCCCAAATTCTCACTGGACATATCTCGATGGTGGCGTAGCAAGTTTAAAACATCTTTAAAAATTTTTATAGTCTTTTTAAGCTTTTTTTTCAATTAAAACACGTATATAGCGAAATAATGCTTTATCAGCCCCTGATTTATTTTGTTTAGTCTGGCGGACAAGTTGCCTTAAATGTTGACGATCAGCATCGGGATAATTTTCTAGAAACAGTTGAATTTCATCGTCCCCATTATCAATTAACTTATCTCGCCAGTTTTCGATTTGATGAAAATGGACTTTTTCTTGTTTATCTTTTAGCTTTAATTTCGCCAGGGCATCTTCAATAGGATGAGGGTCTATATTTCGCATTAAACGACCAATATATTGCAATTGTCGGCGCTTAGCTTCGTGACTGCTTAATGAACGAGCAGTATTGATTGCATCGGCCAATTGTTCGCTCAATGGGATTTGTTGCAATTGAGCTGCAGGTAATTCAACTAATCTTTCGCCTAATTGTTGTAAGGCTAGCATTTCACGTTTGATGTGGCTTTTACTAGGTCGTTCATCAGGTGGAAAATTCTCATTTTCAGTCATGGTTGTCTCAAAAAGATATCTAAAAAATAATTGCGCAATGTTAGCATATTGGTTTTTAAAAAGAACCAATTATTAATAGGTGTTGCGCTTAAAATTGCCAATCAAATTTGGAATAATGCTCAAGCCTCTTAAGAAATAATGGCATAATAATCGAGTTTATTTTTGTTGTTTAAATGGTATTTATTCTTGTTGTTTAAACTGTATTTATGTTTAAGTTGGCTATGCCGACTTTTCTTAGCTTGCTGGAAACTGGTTCTTTTAAACTTAGTTTTTTTGCATTTGATTTTTTTGTAGCTGTTTTTTTTATTAATGTGTTTTGAGGGAGCGTTTATTTTTGTGGACTCAGTTACTGTTGAAGATAGTTTTTCTTTTTCAGGAGTGATATTTGTGAATTGAGATTGTTCAATTTCATCAATATTGTCTGCGACGATGATATTATTGGCGTTTTCACCTGGAATTGTATTTAAAACATCATAGGGGTGGGTGCTTTCTGCAAAAACAAAACTAGATAAAAAAAAGCTTACTGCTAACAATATGACTTTTTTTTCCATGAGATATCTCTCCTTGAATGAGACGCAATGTTTTTTTACACAACGCCAAAAGTTTCATTAGCTAGATAGCTCTAAGATACTATAAAATTCCAATATTGAATATCGAGAAGAGATCACAATTTATGCCCGAACCTATCCAATCTAAAGTGAATTCTGAAAATTTAAATCCTGAGAATTTAAAACCCGAAAATTTAAAACAACTTGTTGCTGATATCTTGCAAGAAGCCCTAAACCAAGGGGCAAGTAGCGCTGAAGTCGACTTGGCAATAACTAAAGGTTTTTCAGTGACTGCTCGCAAGGGTGATGTGGAATCTGTGGAATATAATCAAGATAAGAGCATCGAAATCGTAGTTTATGTGGGTAAACGTACTGGTTCGGCGAATTTATCGGATTTCAGATTTGATGCTATTCGCGATGCCGTCAAAGCAGCTTGTAATATTGCCCGTTTTACTGATGAAGATCCTTATTCAGGCTTAGCTGATAAGAATTTGTTGGCTTTTAATTACCCTGAATTGGATTTAAATTTTCCTTGGAATATATCAGTCGAACATGCCATAGAATTAGCTAGAGATTGTGAAGCTAAGGCATTGAAAAAAGATAAACGAATTACCAATTCTGAAGGCGTTACAATTAATACTCATTCAGGTATTGGTGCATATGGCAATACCCATGGTTTTATCGGTGTAGATTCTTCCACGCGTCATGAAATTAGCTGTGTACTCATAGCAAAACAAGGTGATGAAATGCAGCGTGATTATTTTTATACGGTTGCAACGGATCCGGAATGTTTAGATCCCATTACGGAGGTGGCTAACAAGGCAGCAGAACGTACTATCCAACGATTAGGAGCACAACAACTCAGTACGCAACGCGTTCCAGTTATTTTTGCAGCTGAAGTTGCGAGAGGATTATTGGGTCATTTTGTCGCGGCAATACAAGGCGGTAATCTTTATCGCAAAACATCTTTTTTGTTAGATCATCTTGGCAAGCCTGTTTTTCCAAAACATATCCAAATGGATGAACGGCCTCATTTATCCAAAGCGCTGGGAAGTGCAGCTTTTGATGATAATGGCGTTGCGACGCGACCTAATGTATTTATTGATGCTGGTATATTACAAAATTATTCACTTAGTATTTATTCTGCTCGTAAATTAGGAATGCAAACAACAGGCAATGCTGGGGGTGTTCATAATTTATTTATTACTGATGGGGGCAAAACTTTACCTGAATTGCTTAAAACGATGGGGACTGGTTTGTTAGTTACTGAATTAATGGGGCAGGGTGTAAATTTAGTGACGGGTGATTATTCGCGTGGGGCTAGCGGTTTCTGGGTGGAGAATGGTGAAATTAAATTTCCTGTAGAAGAGATTACCATAGCGGGTAATTTACACGATATGTATGCCAATTTAGTGGAAGTGGGTTGTGATGTTGATAAACGTGGCAATATTCAAACAGGATCAATATTGTTGGAAAGTATGATGGTGGCGGGCGGTATTTAGAAGATTAAATTTTATACACAATTATTTGAGTTGTTTTTTTAGTTGATAGGTTTTGACATTAAGCTTACTATTTAGCCCTTACTTTTTTGGGATTGATATCTATGCTAAGCAGTCAAATTACCGCTAAACAAACAACTTTAGATAAATTTCTTCAATTAATCGATCATCCCACGGATGAAAATTTAACAATCAAGAATATTTTTCTAGAAAAGCATTCTTTTGAAGGTTGCTATATAGAGGACATAAATAAAAATGGAGCAAAAAAAATAACAAAGTTAGTAGAGAATTTAGATAAATTTCCTAATTTGCTTTTGATTCGTTCAGGCCTTTGTACATATCTAAACTGTTACGTTACTTCGCCACTGGATGAAAAAAGCAAAATGGAAAAACAAGCCTTAGTCACTAAATTGCTTTGTAAGGCAATTGCATCAAGTCCTTCATTGGAAGATATTAGAATCGAAGATATATATCCATGCTTTTATCAAGAGATTTTTAATACTATCAACACTAGCTCAAAATCCATTCGATATCTTGATTTATACATGTCTTTTTATTCTTTTGAATCGCAGCATGGATCAGGAGATGAAATTGTAAATCATCTTGTCACATTCTTAAGTAAAAACGAAACTCTCTACAGTATTCATTTAGGCAACAATCATTGTCTAGGAGATGCCAATGCGTTAAAAATTATCGAAAGCATTGTTAATAATCCAAAATCTAAAATCAAAGCTATCGAACTATTTAACTCGGGTTTAAGCAAAAAAACTTGTGAAGCAATCAGAGCATTATGTAAAGAAAAAAATATTTCAATTGATTTGCGTCATGATTTTTCATACGGGGATCGAACGGATTATTCTTATGTGGCTTTTTGCCCTGATTTGTCTAAAAAAGAATACAAAACATATCAAGAAGATAAACTATTAGAAATAGAAAAAGAATTCAGACAAAAGATGCAATCAGCAAAACAAGTCAACTACGGTACACGTTCTTTTACAGTACCTTATGTCTCTATATCTGAAGTGATACACTCTGGTGATTGGGTACGTGGGGAGACTTATTTAGCCATGCGTTTTGTTGATTTAATAAAAACACCTGAAGATCTTGCTTTTGTCTTAAAAATTATTTTCAAAGAAGATCACTCGATAATGTTGAAACATTTCATTGATAATCATCTATCTTCTGTAACTGGTGATATCCGTAACTGGTCTATTCCTGAATTAAAAAATATGTTAAATCCTATCAGTTTATCGGCTACACCTACTTTAACTGATTCGACAGTATCATTAGGAATATTTTCTCCAACTAAAGTTATAGATACGGATTCTGAATTAAAAAGTAGTAAACAATTAAGAATTTAGATGCGCGTGTGAGTCCTAGTATTGAACCTTAATTCGGCAATAGGTTTCTACTGTCGAATTTAGGTTGAAGGGTCCTAGGCGATTTTTAATTTGTTGGATTTTGTTGAGTTTTTTTTCAATTCATTTTTCAATTGTTCGACATACGCTTTACATTGTTGTAGTTCTTTTAATGTTACTTTACCCATTTTCTCTTCTTGCAAAAGAGCATAATATTTTTTACAAAATGACTTCATATCTTTTTTTAATAGGCTAATTAAGTCTTTTATCTCAACAATTTTTTTAATTTTTTCGTTAATTCCAGATTGGAAAAAACTAATTTGACGTTTTTTCTTTTTTACGATCAATCTTTTTAATGTATTTTCTAAAAGTTTTTGCAAGTGAGTTGGATAATCTATTTTTTCTTTCAAGATTATTTCGCGTTCTTGTTCAATCTCGGCAAGGCGTAATTTACAAACGATTTTAGTTAAATGAGAAGGAGTTAATAACTTCTTTCCATCGACAATTTTTTGATATTTATTTTTAATCGGTGCTGGTAGATCGGAGAGGTTTAAAATATTAGTCAAAGTAAAATGCGCGCAATTTTTTGATAACGCATCGTGATCTTTACGTTCCCATCCATGATTGATTTTTTTGTCAAGACTTTCCGATTCAGTATAATCCCCTAACTTGCATGAAAATAAGCTGACTTTAATAGGAGCATTACCTTTAAAGTATTCTGTGTATAAAATTTTATCGCCACCCAGTGTCACTGGGTCTCCGACTTTTGAATAACTGCAGTATTTACGATGATTAGGAGCGTAGACAATTTCAAATGCAGAATGGCCCCAATGAGATTTTGTGAATAATTTTCCAGGATAATAATAATAAGTTATTTTCTTGGTTTGTTGTGATTTTAAACGAATTTGCATTGCTGTTTGCTATCAAAAATTAGAAAAAAAACGACTCAATATTGACAAATTGTACAATGAAAGTGCATTTAAATCAAGAGCACCCTCAGTTCAATTTTTAAACGCAATAGCGCGGAAAATCAATGCATACAGGCTTTCTTTGCAAAAATAAAGTTTAAGTAACCTGTCTCAAAGAATAAGGCAGGTTTGCTTCTTTTTCTAGAAGCAAACCAGGCGTATTCTTTAAGACAATTGATTTATCTCGCCGTCGCTTTGCAACCTTCAACGATAATCGGAGAGTCTTGATCAGCATTAGTAATTTTAATCGTGGCTGTTGGATAATCGTCAGATCTTCCAACATATTCTATTTTTAATTCATGTTTACCTGAAGGTAATGCTGTCTGATATTGGAAATATTTACCATCTAAATACTGCCAAGAATAGTATGGAAAAATACTGAAGGTAATTTTATCGTTTGTCTTATTTTCAATTTTGCAAATTAAATCATAAGATATTCCAGAAACTAATTTATTTAATGGAATGATGAATGAACCAGTAGGATTGATAACTCCGCCTGGAAATGTGACATCTGATCCTTTAGCTTCAACAATACCAGATGACAATGCAATTGCTGCGAGTAGGCACTGGCTTATTTTTTTTAATTTAGTTTTCATTATTTTCTCCAATTTTTTTAAGT
>JANWKO010000287.1 GCA_025451335.1 Gammaproteobacteria bacterium | reverse complement strand
TTTGGGTTTCTGGTTTGAAATTAACGAGAGGGGATGGGTTTGGCGTATTATCTTTATCAAAAAAACCAAAACCATTACAAGCACAGAGTAGTGAGCTGAGGGTGCCAATTGTTAACAATTTTTTTATGTTTTTCATATTCAATCTCTTTTTGGTTTTGTTATTAAGCTAAATTATCCAGCTTCATCTGCAAAATAGGTCTAGTTACTTCCCCATTAGGTAATTCTTTTAAGGCTTGTTCATAAGATGTTCGGGCAGCGGTTTTGTCATTCAGAGCCAGATAAGCATCGCCTTTTATTTCAAGAATTAAACCGATAAAATTTTGGTCATCTATTTTTTTCAAAGAATCTATGCTGTCTTGAGGTTTGTTGTCAGCAATTAAAATACGTGCGATTCGCAATCGGGCTATTTCACGCATGGATTTATCTTTACTATGAGCAATGACCCAATTTAATTGATTCAAAGCTTCCGGATAATCTTTTTTTAACACAGCATCTCTGGCCAACATAAAAGCAGCCATTTGGGAATAAGGCGTGTTTGAATAATTTTTAAGCAATTTTTTTGCTTGAACGATAGCGCCAATAGAATTGCCTTGTGCTCTAGCAGCTAGCATTTCATCATAAACACCAGAAGCATGGGTCAATATCTTATTGCGATAATTTTGCCAATAACGCCATCCGGAAGTGATGATGAGGGCGATAGCAATTCCAGCAATAATGGTTAAACCATATTGTTTTAACCAATTTTTTATCTGTTGAACCTGCTCTTGTTCAGTCATGTACTCTGTCAAGGTAAATACTCCTAACATAAAAACTCTATTTAAGTTCAGCATTTTAGCGGATTTTAAAGAAAATGCACGCTTTAGCGGGGGAACTTTTTTCTCTTAATATTATCTTAAGATGGACTAAATAGAATCAAATATATACTTGTGATTTTTATAAGAAAGGAATCTTATCGTTATGGCAAGTCCAAGGACGGATATTGATATGCCCTTTGAGGAACCTTTTCCTCTTAAATTAGATGCTTTAATCCTCGGTTATACTTATTCAACCAAAGAGTTAATGTTAATAAGAAGACGTTCTCAATCAATGGCTTCAAAAAAATTGAGAAAAGTTATAAAACATATTTTGAAAAAAAAATGGCCTGATCTAATTGATAATCTTAAAGATATCATTATGATCCGACTTTCACAATTTTCCACTCTGGAAAATATGGGAATGGATGAAAAAGGATATCGGTCACGATGTTATTCCATTCGCTCAGAATTATTGCGGCTAATTGAAGAAGATATTGCAACATCGAAAGAATCGGCTTTGACTGCAGATTGCATACATCATTGTTTTATTTATACACATTCTTTTGAAAAAAAAGATTGTGCAACTTTACTCGTTCAAGCCATCAAAAACGACCGTCGATCTATCGTCAAATTACTCATGCCATATGCGGATATCATTCTTGGTCGAGATTGGGTCACAGCCTTGATTGAAGGAACGCAGTTTTTACAAGAAATATATAACTATGACGTTATTGATCGTTTACAAGTAAAAGAAATGATTTGCTTACGACTTTCTCATGAGGAAGCCACTATTCCTTATTATTCAAAACCTTTAACACCTTTGATGTTTGTGACATGGTGTAATCATCATGATTTGATTGAGCAATTTTCTGCGAAATACCCTGATCATATCCTTGATACATTGGAATTTTTAAACCAAGTTATGATGGATATCGAAAAAGTGACTTATTCAGGGAATGCCACAGAAAATGAAAAAATGCGTGCTTATCTAGATAGCATGCGCGACAAAATCCAAAGCGGAAAATTTTATCTTTTTTGTGTTGACCATATTAATAGAACACAGAAAATACAAAACTTTACCGAAACCGATAAGCACATTATTCAATCTAGATGGTTAAAGACAATTCAATCCATTACTCAATTACCTGAGATATTAAAAGTTTACGCAGATCATCATGATGCTTTATATCTAAATTTTAAGCGTGTAGATAGTGTTGTGAATAAATTGAATTATGGATTATCTTTTTTTTACACCAAAGAATTTTATACCCAAACCAGAATTAAATTTATTGAAGCTTTACAAGAACGCGCTTGTCAATTAATTGATAATTCTGAAATAGCAAATAATTTTTTAAAACATGCTCTTTTTTCTTCAACGCATACCGAGCATGGTGTAACGGAAAAATATCGTGAACATCTTAAGTTATTTTCTATGATTTATAATAAATTTAAAGAACCAAAATCGACGCACATTATTATGAATTATTTTTAACCTAAATTTGTCTTTTGAAGACATTGCTATAAGTCATAGCATTAGCCAAGCATTTAAATGTTTATTTGAAAATCGAGGCTTTCTGTCGCGACCTAGCGAATTGTTAGCAGGCCCTGGGTTTTCGCAATGAAATAAAACTTGCATGTTAAAATTTAATATCGCATCATTCTTACAGTGGTTCGTGTCATTCTAAAATAAAAAAAGAGGTGGTTATGTGGCCAAGGTTTTCTGAAAAATTATTAGAACAAATTTCTTCTGGTGAGTTTAAAGGTGGAAATACACTCAACTTATCTGATTCTAAAACAATTGGTTACAAACAAATTCAAGCATTAGTCGAAACGCTTAACAAAAACCCTAAAATTACCTTTGTTTCGCTTGCAAATACAAATTTAAACAATGAATGTGCAGAATTATTATCTCAATGTAAATATGTTAAAGAATTAGATTTAAATGAAAACCAAATTTCAGATAAAGGCGCGCAATTTTTGGCTCAATCTAGTGTTTTACGTAAATTATGTCTGAATTTAAATTTTATTAACGATGTGGGTGCCAAAGCACTTTCCGAAAATAAATCAATCGCTGAATTAGAGATCGAAGATAATGGCATTTCAGACGAAGGAGCAAAATATTTTTTAAAAAATACCACTTTGAAAACTCTTTCTATTATTGGTAACCGAGACATAACAGAAAAAACACATAAATTGTTACAAGATGATTTAGCAAAACGTAATAAAAAAGATGCTGTTGAAATGAAAGATGGCGCCGCAATAGAAGAAAGTAAAAAATCAATTTTTCAAATTTAAATTGTAAATATTTTTTTGCTGCTTTAGCAAGCAGTGAAAGCTTGTGCAAATTCCAAATTTAAATTAAAACCGAACTTTTTTGTTGTTCGTGAAATGGGACAAAATGCTCGGGGCTTTTTTCTATTACAGATTTGAATTTTGTTGGACTCCAAGTCGGTTTTCCTAAGGACGCACCACCTGCTGTCAAAATTTGGTGCGCGAAGGTAGCGCAATCATATCTGTCAGAGGTTTTAATTATGTCTTCTTTACTATCTGTATCGTGTGTCTTGGTAAAATGCCTCAGAACTTGTTTAAAATGAAGATATTTCAATGGATTGAAATTAGGAAATAATTGATAACGTATCTCGCCTTTTTCTATACCTCGATCGAGTTTTTCTAATTCTGAATACATTTTTTGTTCATTAAGATTTTTTATCTCGTATGTATAATCAGGTTTGACTAATTCATTTTCTTTAGAATAAACAGGATCGACATCAAACATAATATTAATAGGCGAAGGAGGAGAAGTCATTCCTTTTGCTTCATTTTGTTCATCATGTTCTAAATTAGTTGCAAGAGCTGCTTTTAAAGGCATTATTGTGGTTAAGCCCACAGCGGGAAACTTAGGCCAGATACTTCGGTAAATGCCAGACTGTTGTTCGCTTCTTTTTGGAGCATCACCACCTAGTTGGATAGCCACATGTCCTACAGACCCAGGTTTTCTGGTCCAAATGTATAAAAATCCATTTTGATTAGTTGAATGATTTATTTTTTTTTCTTCAGATATAGTTTTTGCGGCTTGGATGGTTTTTGAGAAATTAGGCTTTAAAATAGAAAAAATGAAACGTAAGCTCATATTATTTCCTTTGTCCTGGTATCACAACAAAGGAAATATTAGATGCTTTATAATAACCAAGCAATGTTTGTTTTCAGTGATAACTAAATACTCAACAATAATCCAAGAAAAGTAATAGATTAAATTGAATTTGGAGTTAAGACATAATCCTGAAACATTTTTTCTTCTCTCTCTCGAATATCTTGTCTTTCTTTGTAAAAGCTATCTCCCTTTTCAAATTTCCGTTGGAGTTCAGGCGGTAATTGGCCACGATTAAGCCGTTTTGCGCCTGATTCATCAAGTTCTTTGACTAAATGTTTGGGGAGGAATGTTCGAAATCCTGTTGAAGATTGTGTTCCGTTGCCTTGGCCTCCGGCTGCTAAGAATTTTTTTGCTCCCATTGCACAATTGTATTGTCTCACCCTGATTGGAGAACTTAGAGAAGTATCTGCAAATAGACCTTCAGCAGCAAGCCAAATTGGTATTTGATTTTTTTCCTCAAATTGATTTTTTCTAAGCTGAGCAGCAAATAGACGAGAACCAAAATAAACTAAGCCTGTTGGTTTTGTTTTAAATACAACACAATTTTCTGAAGAATCACTGGTCCTCTTGGCAAAATCAGTATGAAAATCCTTCATTTTGTCATAATCTAAGCCTTCAATTTTTTGTGTGATATCAGGACTTCCACTCTCGACTTGAATATCTCGTTCAAGGCTTCTATCTATTCTTGAGCAGCGAATAGGGACCCAGGGTAGAAGATGAGTCATGGGAATGTCTGCACGACGTGGATAAACACTAAATTCCAAATGTTCATTAGTTCCATCTTTTTTAACATAAACAGATGAATGTCCTGGACCAAATGGTGATAGCCAGGTATTCACATATGCAGTAGCGGTGGATTTTGAGGTAGGTTTAGGCGGATTAGTGAACGACATAGAATGACTCTCTTTTAATCACAAATAAGTAAAGAGATTATAAAATGTTCTTATTAAGGATTTATTAAGAAAAAGTGCCTTTTAACAAATTTTTGTAATAAATAGAATAAGTTGATCACTTATTGGTCACTCTGGACGCATGACTAGCATGATCCTGTTCGACAGTTGAACACTGGCGAACACTTATTGCTAAATTTGGGATGATGATTAAAAAGGGGGTTAAAGCATAGATTTGATTGTTCAAAATTTAATCAATTATTCATCGAGAGCTAAATGAATTGCTCAGGAGTGATAAACGATTAAATCTTGTATACCTGATATAAGAGTATAAAAAAACCAATTAATGCATGTGAAGTAGCATTAAAAAGTGATTACACAATCAGAAGCTTATGTTTTTAAAAGGTTCAGAAAATATTTCACTAATTCATCTTGTTGAATAGTGGTTTGTTCCGCTTTTTCACGTAATGATTTAACGCCTATCGAATTGGATTGCAATTCTTGTTCACCTAAAATCAGAGCAAACTCAGCGCCA
>JANWKO010000286.1 GCA_025451335.1 Gammaproteobacteria bacterium | reverse complement strand
TTTTCATCAATTGCACTCATCAGCTTGACTTGCCGCGCTAAGTCAATTTCATCATCAGGAGTATATCCATAATGCCCCATATCTAATGCAACTAATCCATCTTCATTAGCTAAATCATCAAAATCAAAATCATGTTCCGTCGAAGTAGAATTATGAAAATCAACATCTTCTTCTGTTAACCTGTCGGCAATTTCTTTACTATCTCGAATTTGATCAGACAATTGCCCACCCGATCCGACACCTAAAGTCGAAAGCGCATAATTGCTCATTAATGCGAGCTCATGAATTCCAATCAATTGGCGTTGAAGAAAATAGGTTATGGGTTCACTTTTGCCTGCTATATACTCAGATTTATAAGAACCCAGCAGCTTCTGAATTTCATCTTGTGTTACAGTTTCAGGATCAAACGAATCCAAATGTGTTCTATATTCAGCAATACCTTGCCTTAATCCATTTATTTTCTCACGAATTACCTTAAGATGGTCTCCGTCACCTTTATATATCTCAAGCAACTTTTGAAGTTCTTTATCATATCCATCTAATTCATTTTTAACTCTGGTAAGATTTTCCTTAGGAGATTTCCAAAGTTGATATCCGTTTCTGCAACGATATAATTTGGAAATTGCATCAAGACAGTCTTGCCCAGCATTAATAATCGCAACTTTTTTATCAACTTCAAAATTAACAATTTTGTCTTCTACTGCAACTAGAAAGGCATCACGTTTATATGTTCCTAATTGTAACTTCATCCGAGCAAGGGGCGATACTTTTTGTTTTTTCTTTGCTAATTTAGCTGGATCAATTAAACCATTCCGAACAGCTATGCGAATATTTTGTGGAGTAGTAACCCAAGTTAGCGATGCAAAATTTCCATCTTGAATTCCAACAGCAATGTGAGCTTTGGCCTTCTTGTCCTCTTGTGTAGGCTGACCCTTTTCATCTAATTTCTTAACTGGCTTACCTTGACGATCAAGCACAGGAATTTCACGAACTGGCCCAATAACTTTTCGGGTAATTTTAGAAGGTTCTGCTTTTGTTTCGCTAGCAAGCCCTTCTCCCCAATATGTTTGACTGGGCACTAGTATCGAGATGGATTCCTCTTCATTATCTTTTAATTCTTTTGGGGCTTTTGAACCATATATGAAGTGAGCATGTGCCTTCTCGCCATTTGTTCCTATGAAATGCTGATAGGCTTTCTTTTTGCGCTGCATTAAAACCTCCTTTTAAATATAGCTTTTATAGCTATATTTAGTTTCATTTAGCTTCATATATTCATTTATTCATTTGGCTTTATATTATTGAGTATAGCTTACAAATAAGACAATATTATCAATAGTGTTGAAATTATTTTCTTAGAAATAGTATATTATTCAGGTAGATAAAAAATTACAGCGCTATGACCTTGAAGCAGTCATTCAATCCGGTTTTTATTGATTTCTTCAATCATTTCAGCTTACCATTCCCAGAAATTTATCAATAACTTAGAGATCAATAACCATGCAACCACGACTTTTTAAAGAAGAAAAAAGCACGGCAACAGATGAAACAATAGCTTCGGATAGCAAAATCAAATTAGACTGGCTAGATGCAGAATATAAAGAATGGTTTCCAAAAATTCAGACTTCTGTTAACAAAGTATTAGATCTTTTAAAAATAGATTTGCCAACTGCAGAAAAAGAACTACAAACGACAACTAAATTAATTCAACAATATTGTGATGCAGTATTAGAGGATGCTCCCGTTGTTTGGGGAGTTGAGATAAAAGATGGAAATGTAAGTTTCAAAGGCAATGAATATGCTTATAAAAATCATTTTCTAGCGCAAAAAATTGATAACATAAATTTCTTAATGAAAAAAGCGCTTAACGAATATGAACTACTAAATTCAAGTTTGGGTCACCCACTATCTGAGAGCAAGAAAACATCTTCTTCTCTGCAAAATTCCGACCCTTTGCAAAAATTAATCTTCGAATGCGAGATTTTACCCACACATATAGAAAAAAGAACCATAGATAAAAAAGCCGAAATCGTGAGAGAACCAAAATGTGATCCGCTTCTTGAGCAAAATCCCTCACAATCAATATGTGTTATGCTATAGGTATTAATTATGTCAACTTCAAGAAAAATTGCATTACTCGGTGATTCAACAATAGATAACAAACATTGGGCTAAGGTATCTGTTGTTGAACATTTAAAACAGGCCTTGGGATCTTCGTTTGTGGTAAATGACTTAACAAACGATGGATTCACCACCTCTGACTGTTTGAATGGTGCTTATCGAAATAAAGCAGTTCCATCCTTTCCTGCACTAAAATTTACACCACTCGTAGAAGGTGCTTTACAAATAAAAGAGTCTGATTTCATTTTATTAAGCGTAGGCGGAAATGATTTTCGAGAATTTTTAGCGAAATTATCGCATGCTACCAACATGCAAAAATATTTTCGTGATAATTTCGATACTGTTTTGCGAACGATGCAAAACAACTATTTAAATATTCTCAAAAATTTACGCGCATTAAATCCAAAAGCGGCTATTATTTTAATGACGCAATATTATCCGGCTCGCAAGTCCGATTCTTATTATAGAATATATCAATTCATGGATTTTTTACGAAAAACAGACTTAGGAAAAGAATGCAAAGATGCCGATGAAATGGCGCAAAAATTTTTGCAATTCGCATATAGTCCCATTTTTAAAAAAATCACCGCCGAAATGCATCCTTGTATTGTGGCTGACATCACTTCTTCATTAGATCCTTATAATGAAACAAATTATGCATGTCAAATTGAGCCTAGTATTGAAGGCGGCAAAAAGATAGCCCATATGATTTCTACATTGATGAATACACCTATCACTCCAGGTATGAGTTATCGATTTAAACCCGAATTTTTTATAGATCAAACCAAAGATCCTATTGATATTTCTGCTTTTAGTGAATGGAAACCTTATCATCCCAAAAGAATCGCTTTATTAGAGGCTCCTGTAAAAGAGCATAAAGCGAAAGAACAGCCGAAAATTTCTGATAAATTGTTATCTTTGTTTGGATTATTGAAGAAAAAATCCTCTTCCACCGGCTCCATACCAAGTGAAGATGAAGCTAAATTAAAAAAAGAAAGAGAACGTGAAATGGATTTGTTGATGTGAAGAATCGAATTATATAAGACAGTATTTTTCATACTAGGAAATAAAATGGGCTGATCTAATTTTTTAAAGGAAAACTCATGATAATTTATGAAGTCAATATAGAATTACATCCAGATATCTGTGAATCTTATAAAGCATGGTTAATCACACATGTCGGACAAATGCTAACTTTTAAAGGTTTCCTTGAAGCGAAAATTCTTGAAGAACAGCAAAATCCTCAAAAAATCACTTGTAGTTATACTCTCAATTCACAAGAAAGCTTGGATGACTATTTAAATTATCATGCTCCTGCTATGCGACAAGAAGGAATAGATAAATTTGGCAATCAATTCACAGCAACGCGACGAATTTTCAATGTTAGATATTTATCGCTATCTAGCAATACAAAATCAAAACATTAACAAAAATGTTTGCACTAGAATGTTATTCAAATAATCAAGTATTCGATCATTAGAATCCATTCCCATCATACTTGCTTGGCCTCTTGAAGTACTTTTTCTCGGAATTTTTTGGGAATATCTCCGGGCGTGAACACATCAACTGCAACGCCTAACGATTCTTCAAGTTCGCCACTTTTTTAAACTGTTTTTTTTAAGAAAACATTAATAAATGTTACTTATAATCGCTCTATTCAATGAAAATAAGGAAGTTTCCACCATGCAATCATCGCGAATTTTGCCTAATCCAGCTTCCATGACACGAGATAAGATGTTCAACCTTATGAAAGAAAATAAACTGGAAGAGCTGCGCAGTTGGTTAAAAATAAAAGAAAATGCAAACATACTTTTTGAACCTCTTCAAGAAACTCTATTCCATATAGCAGCAGAAGTCGGTAATGTTGAAGCTGCCAGAATTTTAAAAGAAACTAATTGTAAATATTTATCAAATTGCTTGGAATTTGGACCCGTTAAAATACGTTTTTATCCTTTACATTGGGCATCTCAATTTAATCAGCCATCCATGATTGATTTTTTTGCAAATGAAATGAAAATTGACGTTAATTCAATAAGCGAAGATGAATATAAAGAAACATCATTGCATGTAGCGGCAACATGTGGTTCGCTTCAAGCAGCGTCTAAATTATTTGAGTTACATGCTCTCCATATAAGTAATTATGAAGGTCATTTTCCAATTCATAGCGCAGCAATATCCAATGAACCTTTTCTTATCAAATTTTTTGCCACCGACATGAAGGTTGATGTTAACGAATGTAAAACGGAAACTTTTTACAATACATCTCTTCATCTTGCTGCTAAGTATAATTGTTTAAATGCTGCAGAAATGCTAAAAACTTTGGGTGCAAAAAATGAAGTTAATAAAAATGGAATGACGCCTTTACATTTTGCATCTGGGCGTAACAAACCAACTTTTGTGCGTTTTTTGATTAATGAAATGAAGGCAGAAATTAATGGCGATGGAAAAACAATATCACCTTTACTTCGGGCCGTAGAAAGAAATTTTCTTCCAGCAGCGCAAGAGCTCATTGAACTCGGCGCAAGCATAACGAAAGAATGTTTTAGTGAGGCTAGAAATATTGATATTTTGATATACTTATTTTCAAAATGTAAGAATCAAGAAATTCTCTCAACAATTGATTTCTACACTTTTAAACATTTTTTTGACAAACCAAATTCCATAAACGATAGAAGAAAATTAATAACATGTGCTCTCGCCAGTCAAAAGGATAAAGACCCTGAGGCGGTATTAGACAGGTTAATACCTATACGCGAAGAATATCCATCAAGCGTGTTACCAGCAGATCGTCCGCTTATTAATTCTCCCAAAAATGCAAGAAATTTACTGAGTTTTGAGCTAGGTTTGAATATCGAAATCATTTTAAAACTTGCTAAAGCACAACAAGCTCTTTTGTCTGGAACAAGAGATTATAAAGAGATCACCCATATTCATTTAGCATGTAAGGATTTAAAAGATGTTTTTATGATAAGCAAAAATTATGGATTTCCTAAACTTCCAACCGTAATTAATAACCATATTTTTAAATTTTTAACGACTCCAGATTTAAAAACCACTCCTTTTAGCTTGTTTAAAGCAACTATTCAGCCACCTAAAATGATGGTGCAAGAAGAAAAGACTGTTGTCCAAATTACTTCTCAAACACGTTTCTTCCAGAGACTTGCTTGAGATAAAAAAGGAGATGACAAAGCTGTTGCAACTAATCCAGAATATGTCGGCCCCGTGTTACCGCCGTGAGAGAGTACTTATCTAGACATTTCTAGACTTTTATCTACATCTTAACTTATTGTTTTTACTAATAAAGTGAAAATTACTGTCTATCCTTGAATAGTCACATCCACCCCGGTATATTACCGATAATTTACCGATCTTTTTAGGATGCTCAAATGGCAAGACTCGTAAGGGACTCACGTCTCGAATCACGTGAAGCACGGTCACGTTTAAAATCTCGCAAAGAACCCTATTGGAAGCTAATCAGTGAAGGCATCCATCTTGGCTACTATCGAGGCGACCGCGGCGGGATGTGGCATGCTCGTGTTCGCTCTGCTAATGGCGAAAGATATGTTAAATCAGCAATCGGTAAAGCAGATGATTACGCTCATGCGGATGGCGAAACAACACTGAGCTTTTCTCAAGCTCAGGAACAAGCCAGAAAATTTGCTCACAAAGTAATTCATGGAGAACATCACAATAAACCTTACACCGTTTTCTTAGCATCAGAAGAGTATCTGGCTGATTTCAAGATAAATGGGAAAAAATCATACTATACGACTAAGACACAAATAAACGTCCATATTTTGCCTATATTTCGCGATGAACTGGTATCTAATCTTACATTCAATAAATTAAATGCTTGGAAAAATAAGCTAGCCACAACCGACAAACGAGCACGCACAGGAATAGGCGAAGATCAGCAATATATTGAGAATAAAAATGATGATCCAGAATATCAGCGCAAACGACGCGCCACTGCTAACCGTATTATTACTACTCTTAAAGCCATATTAAATCATGCCTTCAAAACTGATCGCGTAAAATCAAATGAAGCATGGCAAAAACTAAAACCTTTTAAAAATGTATCAGAACCTAAAATTCGCTTTCTTGATGAAAAAGACTCGCTAAGGCTTTTAAATGCTTGTGAATCTGATTTTCGATTATTGGTTAGAGGCGCCCTCCTCACTGGTGCTCGATACGGTGAATTAACCACATTAAAAGTTAGTGACTTCACAGACACTCAAACTATTTATATTCATCAAAGCAAAAGCGGAAAACCACGGCATATTCCTTTAAATGAAGAAGGCATTAAATTTTTTAATCAAATCACAACTGGCAAAAAATCACATGAATTAATTTTTACTCGCGCAAACGGTTCGCAATGGAAAAAGAACTATCAAATACGACCGTTAATTGCGGCATGCACAATAGCAGAGATAAAACCCACGATCACTTTTCATGATCTTCGCCACACATACGCGAGCGCTCTTGCGATGCGTGGCGTGCCATTACAGGTTATTGCTGCTGTACTAGGTCATTCTGATACACGCATTACTCACAAGCATTATGCTCATTTGATGCCATCCTATATTGCGGATGTTATTCGTCAAAATTTACCTAATTTTGGAAAAACAGAAAAAACAAACGTGATGCCAATGAAAAAAGAAACAGCTTCATGAAAAAGACTTCTATTGACATCAATACCCTCGTTTAGATAGGATGCACCACTTAGGATTCAGTCAATCATTTCAAAAAAATGTCGCTGCTTGAGCTGAAGGAAAAAGCAACCGACACACTTTTTTAGCTTATTTAGCATTTTTAGGATAGGACATATGGAAAAGCAACGCATAGTTATGCTGCGCTTGGTGTCACTCATCCTAACCAAGCACAGCATATTACTCATCATTTTATTTGAGGTAATATGTTATGAATGGAATATCCAATCCAAATTTTGAAAAAAAATCTTTTAGCATCCAACATTTTTGCGTCATTCATGGTATTTCACGCGCTACATTTTATAATCTTGTTAAAAAACAATTAGCACCTCGTTTAATGAAAGTAGGTAAACGCACTCTAATATCTGCTGAAGCAGCTGCAGAATGGCGTGCACGCATGGAAAAAACCACTTTGGAGGTAAAATAATGTTTACCTCTATTCACAGCAATTGGCAAAAGCAAAAAAACTATCCTGATTATTATTTTCAAATTAAAAATCGTCCTTATGCAAATCCAATTTTCATCACTGTTGATCGACGTTGCTTGAAATACATCAAAAGCCATCGCGGCATATGTCTATATTGCAACCATAATCAACTCATATCCGCATATGATTTTAGTTTCTGTTACAACCGTGACGTATGGATTCTGTACTCAATACGGAATTACTTCCCTATTTCGATGCAACTTGGTCAAATCATTCAATTATCTGCAGCATCGAAAGTTCTTGTTATTCCCTTAATAATAAAATTTTATAGGAGATTTGCATGAATCACGAAACTAAAACTTTTGAATTTCCTGCAATCACACATGCTGATGCATGGGAAACCCCAATTTTATTTGATGAATTTGAAACACCTGAAATCCCCGCTAGATTATTACCTGGGATTTTTGGTGAATTTTCTGCAGCACTGGCACTTGCAACCGAAACGCCTGACGCTCTGAGTGTCATGACTGTACTTAGTGTTATATCTACGACTATTGCAAAATGCTTTGTTGTTTCACCTAAAGAAAATTGGCATGAACCAGTGAATATTTACACATTAATTGCATTACCACCCGCCAACAACAAATCACTTGTCTTGAGTTCGTGCACAAATCCTCTAATCGAATGGGAGAAAGAGCAGGTCTTGCAACTGGAATACGAAATAAAACGTAAACACTCCGAACGAAAAACCCAAGAGAAAATCATCGAAAGCTTACGTATTAAAGCGGCAAAAGCCAAAAGCTCCGCAGAACAACAAAGTTTAATTAATGAAATTACTCAAAAGGAAGCAAACCTCATTGAAGTACCACCCCTACCAGTATTATTCATCAATGATGTTACACCAGAATCACTAACCACATTAGTGCACGAACAAAATGGTCGTTTAGCAATCTTCTCTGATGAAGGCGGAATCTTGGAGACATTATCGGGTCTCTACAGCAATGGTGCAGCAAACATTGATATTTTACTTAAAGGTATTGATGGTGGCGAGGTACGCGTGCGCCGCAAAGATCGCAGTATCACGATCAAACCTTTTCTGTCGATTGCATTGACGGTACAACCTATCATCATTCAAAAAATGGGAGACAAACGAACTTATTTAGGCAATGGGACATTTGAGCGATTTTTATATGTACTACCAAAAAGTAAACTGGGCTACCGCACGCATGATAAACCGCCACTCTCTACTGAAATTCAAAATGCTTATCTTCACAAAATAAAACATTTATTAGACACGTTTTATTCACCAAATAAAAGTAAGCATGAGCGATATAAACTCACTCTCACCACCCCTGCTCATACACTTTGGAGAGAATTCCAAACCGAAATTGAAAAAGAGTTAAAGCCAGATGGCAGGTTTTCAACTTGTCAGGGATGGGCAGGCAAAACATTTGGATTTACATTGCGTATTGCTGGCTTACTACATGTCGCAGAACATGGTATTGCTAATTTCACAATTTCTGAAAACACGATGAAAAATGCAATTGAACTTATTAGATTGCTAACAGAGCATGCTATTGCGGCATTCAATCTCATGGGTATCGATCAAGCGACTGAGGATGCCAAAACGATTCTGCAATGGGTTAAATCAAATAACTCACCAACGTTTTCACAATCTGAATTAACTCTTGCGATGCGTAATAAAAAATTAGGCAAATCAGAACGTCTGCAAAAAGCTATTCAAAAATTATACGAGCGCAATATTATTAGCTTGCCTCTAAAAGTACCGACACGAAAACCTACAACAGTTTATTACGTGAACCCTTCACTCATCACAGGAGTCACACAATGAATTGTAAAATCACATCAGTACAAGAAAATGTGAAAATTGAGAAAGAAGTGACAATCTCACATGTTTCACTTTTTTCTCTTTTTCTTAGCTTAGTCAGACTATCAAAAGATTTTCTGGCCTGTATACGAACCTGGCTACCCAAAGTAGCCAGACAGAGGAGTACTCTAACCTACAGCCATCACTGTTAGAGCCGCGTGCCCTGGGCACGAACAACCAAAAAAAAAAAAACCAA
>JANWKO010000285.1 GCA_025451335.1 Gammaproteobacteria bacterium | reverse complement strand
TTTTTACTCTCACGAAAGAGTAAATATCCTTTTAAATTGCAAGACTTCAGTAAGTCAAAAAATGCATCCATGATTAAAACTCCATTTCAAATCACATTGCGCATAAGCGCAGTCGGCAACTTCTATTGCTAAAATATCATAGCTATCTAAGGTTGATGCTCATTCTATTTACTTAATCCATATCTGACAACATTACGCGTATGTGCACCAATGGATCCAAGAATTCCTAATAATTCATTATCTAAATCTTTTAAAGCGGGATTATGAAGAGCTTCTGTAATCTTAACCATATTAATATTAGGGTCTGTTTGATAAAACATATAGTTAGGATCGGTTATATAATTGGAAGGAAAAGCTAGATGGATTGTTTCATCGATCAAATTTGCCTTCGCATGTGATTCTTGTGCAACGATTTTTCGAGGGTAATTATCATTATACTGGGGATAAGAAGAGTCTATACTAGAATTGCTTAATGCTTGAATGATATCTTTATTCTCATTTGGCTTTTCTATCGCCGCTGCCAATTTAAAATATTCATAATTTTCCAATGAAAAATGACTATTCGATTCTATTTGAATGAGATGTTGTGCCGGAGATTTAATAAATATTAATTTTAAAAGATCGATTCCTACTATTTTACGTCCTTTAACATTTGGAGCTAATGTCGAATGATAGGGTTGAGTTAAATCTTGGACATAATGCAATGCCCAACCTAGAAAACGATAACCCCAGTAAGGATGTCCAGTTTGAAAAGCAAATTTGGATAGTGTTAGGTATAAATGAATGCGATATTCGGGGTAAAAGTGGTTAAGTGAAGGACTTAATTTATATAAAAAGCTAGATTCATAAAAAAAGCCCATATGGAATTGAGTTTGACCAGTAAAGAAGACCTTTGGATTACCCCACAATTGTTTGCCAAAGCCGTATTGTTTGCCAAACCACGTATTATCTGTACTCCATAAATTGATATCCATACCGTAATCGGGTTCATCAGCTGAAGATGAGATAATTTCTAATGGAGATAATTTATCTTCGGGATTAACTTTCTCAAGAGTAGGATTTAGCACCCGAAGACTCGTGACATTGATTAGTTCTGGCAACCTAATAGCGGATTTCGATAAAGTATTATTAAAATGGTGCCTGAATCCTGGCAAGTTTTGTATAAAAAGTGGCAGATCTAAGGTGGGGTTGATACGGATACTTTCCATAAAAGCGGTTTTCAATGGTATATTCTGCGTCTTTAAAACATCAAATTCGAATGATTTAGGTAATGGTGCGTAAGCGTTAATATGTTGAATAGACCATTTTTCATTATCATTTAAGATTTTGCCTAGACCAGATTGTTCCTTTTGTACAAACGACTCGAGTGTTTCAGCGGGCACATCGGGTAGATTTTTTAATTCTTTCATATTTTGCAGGGCGACTAAGGTGAGTAGAGCATGAGCTTCCCATGCTTTTGCAAAAGGGCAGAAAAAAATGAAAAAGAGGGAAAGCAGACAAGTTATGAGCTTAAATCCTTTCATAAACTCTCCTAACAATATTTATAAAAATGCAGTTTTGACTACCAGTATAGACAATCTATTAGGAATATTAAATGCAAATTTAAATAGAGCCTGTTAAAAATTCTGTGTCTTTCAAAAATATCCAAGTGATAAAGTAGAAAAATGACAAACATCGAATATAAATTTTGTTTCTTCAAGTGCTCTCGCACTTGCTGAACGTTTGCCTGGTGTTTCTTCTAATAATGCTTGTTCACCAAAGTATTCTCCCGATTCGAGTCTGGCAAGTACAATTTCTGATTTATTATGTTCCTAGTAAGGTATATTCTAATTGCACCACTCTTAATTAAATAAAAATGATCAGCAATATCATCTTGTCGAATAATGATATCACCGGTATTAAATCTAACTAATTTTACGGATTTTAAAAGTTGATCAAATTGTTCTGGAGTTAATTTACCAAATAAATGTGTATTTTCTAACGAGGCACGCATAATCGTATCGGGATTACCCAATTTATTTAACATCAATGAATAGAGAGATCGAGTCCACTTTTTCATTAAATTTCCTCGGACTGGCTTTATGCTCGAAAAAAAATCTGTCAATTTAGGTTTAGCTATCCTTTTGTATGTACAAATAAAACACTTTCTCTTAATTTTAACATGAAACTGAGGTGTCATATGGTGGATTATAAATCGCCATTGATTGATCAAAATTTGGCAATTCTAAAAAAAATCATCTATAGTTAAATTATGTAATTATAAGTTTTGCGCCAACTATGGGGTTAACTTATGGATTTTATTAAGAATTTTTTTGAAAATGCCTACGAGATTATAACATTGAGCCAGAATGAAAAGAAAAATGGCAATAACGATAATTCCAGTCAAGTAGAAAAAATTGAAAATTTGAGTCGTATATCACTTTTTAAAGCAATTCCAAAAAATAAATTATTTCTTCTTTATAACGTAGCTTGCGAAATTGAGTTGCCGGAAGGTGCGTATCTTTTTCATGAAGGTGATGCGGCGAATGAATTTTATGTCATCTTAGAAGGTTCGCTTGCAGTCATGAAAACGACTAAACAAGAGAAAGAATATGTGTTATCTGTTTTAGAAGAAGATCAAACCATTGGCGAAATGGGATTGATTGACCATGCTCCCCGTTCAGCTTCTGTGAAAAGCATTGTTTCTACAAAATTATTGAGAATTAATTTTGATGAATTAAATGATCTTGTGAAGAAAGATCCTGTTTTTGATCAAATTTTCAAGCATATTTCTGTCGATATCACACAACGCCTTAGAGATACAAATGAAATTACTGTCAACGCGCTAGAAAAACAAATCAATGAATACAAATTGCGTGTCGCCACCGGTATTTTTATGATGTATATCATTTCAGGAATTAGTATTTTCGTATTTGCTTTATCTGGTTTGCAATATCTTGTGCATCATATTTCAAATTCCAGTTTTATATCATTACCTTTTATGTTTATTGTCGTGTGTGTTTTTTTGTTAGAGCTTAAGGTGACTAAACTGCCCGCGGCTCTGTTCGGCTTTACATTTAAAAATGCGCGAAAAGCCTTAATTGAGTCTTTTTTTTATAGTCTTATTTTTTGTTGTTTCATTTTATTGCTTAAATGGATTGAAATTTTGGTATTTCCTTCATTTGCTGGGCGAAGTTTATTTGAACCCTTTGCGTTGATACATGGAACTGCTAGTCATAGTAAATATTTCATGTGGGTAATCACGTTGATATTGTATTGCTTTTTTATTTCGCCTTTGCAAGAAGTCATGTGTAGAGGGGCTTTTCAGGGATCATTGGATATCTTTCTGGTTGGTCGGTATAAAAAAGTGTTGTCCATTCTAATATCAAATTTGCTATTTTCTATGTTTCATATTTTTGTTTCTTTTCAGCTCGCTGTACTTGTTTTTATTCCTGGAATATTTTGGGGTTGGTTATTCTCGAGACATAAAACTCTAGTAGGAGTATGCTTAAGTCATATGATGCTTGGCTTCTGGGCTTTATGGGTGGTTGGTATAATGTAACGACTGAGGTTAGCTTATGGGATTTATAAGAAAATTATTAGCAAATACCTATGAAAGTATTTCAAGTAATTTTGAAAAAAAACCGGAACAAAATATCAATCCTGAAAATTTTGAAAAATTCGAAAAATTTTGCCGCATTCCACTTTTCAAAGAAATTAACAAAGATAAATTAATTATTCTTTATAATTTGACGTCGGAAATCGAACTTGTTGAAGGCGAATATCTTTTTCATGAAGGAGATGAAGCAAAGGATTTTTTTATTGTTATGGAAGGCTCGCTAGCCATTACCAAAGAGTCAAAAAAAATTGAAAAAGAACATTTGCTAACAGTTATAGAGGAAAGCCAAACCATCGGAGAATTGGGGTTGATTGATCATGCACCGCGATCTGCCTCTGTTAGAAGTATTGTTCCAAGTAAATTATTGCGAATAAAATTTGAAACCGTGCATGAACTTGTTAAAAAAGATCGAATATTTGATAGAATTTACAAACACATTTCAGCAAATATTACAAAACGACTTCGCCAAACAAACGAAATTACAATTAAAGCGCTGGAAAATCAAATTGATGAATACAAGCTGCGTGTTATTATGGGCATTTTTATGATTTATACTGTTTCAGGAATTTGCCTATATACATTTTCACTTGCTGGTTTAGAATATCTCGAAAAACATTTAGCCAGTTCTAGCTATGTCACTTTACCTATTTCATTTACATTTTTTATTCTTTTTTGTTTATTAATAAAAGTAACTCGTTTACCCCTGTCATCATTTGGTTTTACATTAAGAAATGCGCGTAAAGCAGTTACGGAATCCTTTTTTTATACGCTGATATTTTGTGTTTTTATTCTATTATTGAAATACATTGAATTGTTAATTTTACCTTCATATGCAAATCGAAGACTGTTTGAACCTTTTGCGTTGGTGCATGGGACGTCAAGTTTAAATGATTTAACTATATGGGGTATTACATTAATGTTATATTGTTTGGTTGTTTCACCTATGCAAGAAATAATAGCAAGAGGCGGTTTGCAAAGTTCTCTTGATATGTTTCTTGTGAGTCGATATAAGACGTTAATAACAATCATTGTTTCGAATCTATTATTTTCAATGGCGCATCTTTTTATTTCCTTTAAAACCTCTATATTCGTTTTTTTTCCTGGTTTGTTTTTGGGTTGGTTGTATTCAAGGCATAAAACTTTAATAGGTGTGTATATTAGTCATATGATGCTGGGCATTTGGACTATGTGGATTGTTGGATTATTTTAAATAGTGATAATTTGTCGTCATATTTTGTTAGTATCGATATTTTATCGATCGGTTTCGGCCAATTATGTTAACTGCGATGGCGGCTATTTTAGCCATGATCCCCTTGGTCACGAATGTGTTTTGGGGATCGATGGCTGTCACTATTATGGGAGGATTGCTGGTGGCAACAGTGTTAACAATTTTATATTTACCTGCTTTATATGCATGTTGGTTTAAGATTAAACGTTGAATCTAAAATGCATCACATCACCGTCTTGTACGGTATATTCTTTGCCTTCTAGTCGCCATTTTCCTGCTTCTTTCGCACCTTGTTCGCCATTATATTTGATGTAGTCGTCATAACTAATGACTTCGGCGCGAATAAAACCTTTTTCGAAGTCAGTGTGAATGACGCCCGCGGCTTGTGGAGCACTGCATCCGATGGGAATTGTCCAAGCTCGAACTTCTTTCACGCCGGCAGTAAAATACGTTTCTAAACTAAGCAATTTATAGCCTGCATGAATCACGCGATTTAATCCTGGTTCGTCGAGTTTGAGTTCTTCAAGAAAAGCTTGTTTTTCACTATCATCTAATTCTGCAATTTCTGCCTCGATTGCAGCACAAACGGCAACAAGACTAGCTCCTTCTTTTTCCGCGATGTCTTTGACTTCATTTAAATAGGGATTATTGGTGAATCCATCTTCAGCGACATTAGCAATATATAATGTTGGTTTTAAGGTGAGTAAATTGATGGGTTTTAACAGAATATTTTCTTCTTTTGTTAATTTTAAAGAGCGTGCCGGTTGACCTTGATCTAATTGTTTTTTAATGCGTTCCAGTAATGCAATTTCAGCTATCGCAGCTTTGTCTCCCGCTTTGGCTTGCTTTTGCAAGCGTTGAATGGTTCGATCAACTGTTTCGAGATCGGCAAGTGCCAATTCAGTATTGATAACTTCAATATCATTGCGCGGAGAAACTTTGCCTGCGACGTGAACAACATTAGGATTTTCAAAACAACGGACCACATGAGCAATGGCATCGGTTTCGCGAATATTAGCAAGAAATTTATTGCCGAGTCCTTCACCCTTCGATGCGCCAGCGACCAGTCCAGCAATATCAACAAATTCCATCGTGGTGGGTAAAATGCGCTCTGGATTCACAATAGCGGCTAATTTATCTAATCGTGGATCAGGGACAGGCACAATTCCAACGTTTGGTTCGATGGTGCAAAACGGATAATTCGACGCATCGACGCCAGCTTTGGTTAAGCAGTTAAACAGTGTTGATTTGCCAACATTCGGTAATCCGACAATTCCACATTTGATACCCATTGATTTTACCTCATCTCATTCTTTAGAAAGGAGCTTGCTCCATTCAGAGTCACTTGGAGTCTAGCCCGCTGTTACGTGTATGATCCTTACTTTTCATTTTTTGTATGTAAAGCTTGCATTGCTTTTTGAAAATCACCCTGCAGCATGAGTGGTATAACACTTTCTGCATCATGCATTGCATTATCAATCATGTCGCGCTCAGATTTTTTGGGTGGATTTAATACATAATTTTCGACTAACTTGCTATTCCCTGGATGACCTACGCCAATGCGCAAGCGATAAAATTTATTTGTATTTAAATGACGAATCATATCGCGTAAGCCATTGTGTCCTCCATGGCCACCATCAAATTTGAGTTTGATATCGCCAACGGGTAAATCAATTTCATCATGAGCGACAAGAATATTTTCTGGTTTGATTTTGTAATAACTTGCCAATGCTTGCACGGATTGACCACTGAGATTCATGAAAGTTGTCGGAATCAAAAGATGGCAATCATGACCGTGCAATTTTGCGGTGCTATGCAATCCATGAAATTTTATTGCAGGACGCATGGTGGCATTGACATCTTGAGCTAAGCCCTCTACAAACCAAGCGCCGGCATTATGACGTGTTTGTTCATATTCCGCTCCCGGATTGCCTAAGCCAACAATAAGTAAGATTCCTGATGACATAAAAAAATTCCAGGGATGGATTGTCTGCTGAAATTCACAAGATTAATGATGGAATCGAAACTTTTAACCCGGATATTTCATCATGAAGCGTTGCGAGAGCAAATTCATGACGAAACATCCGGGTTAAGTGAATTACTTTGTTTCGCCTTCACCAGCAGGTTGTTCAGCTGATTGCGCTGCTTCGCCTTCTGCAGGTGCGGTTTCTTCAGCAGCTGTTTCCACGGCTTCTTCAACGATACGTGGTATATGGATAGAAACTATAGCTTGATCATGGCCTTCTACTCCATGAGCAAGTGCTACTAATTCAACACCTTTAGGCAGATTAAGTTCTGACAAATGAACTGATTGATCAAGGCCGAGGTTTGAAACATCGACATTGATAAATTCAGGTAAATTATCGGGTAAGCATGAAACTTCCACGTCTGACATGAGATGTGAAAATATACCACCTTCTTTGATACCTGGTGCTTTATCTTCACCGAGAAAGTGTAAAGGCACATTCATCTTCAATTTTTGATCCGCTTTAATGCGTAAAAAATCAATATGTTGAATGCGAGCTCGAGAAGGATGGCGTTGTATACCTTTTAAAATAACTTTTTCATGTTTTTTGCCCATCTTGAGGGTCAAAATATGAGAATAAAAAGCTTCATGAGCTAAAGCTACAGCTACCTTATCATGATTTAAGGTAAGTGACACAGGAGGATGGTCTGCGCCATAAACGACGGCTGGAACCTGATTCGCATGACGAAGGCGGCGGCTCGCACCTTTCCCTATGTCTTCACGAAGTTCAGCATCGAGTTCAAATTTTAAAGATGACATGGTTGTCTCCAATTTTAGTTAAAAATACATACCTATCCCTGCGACCGAGATAAGGAGGGCGTATTGTACACTAATTTATGGATTTAGCCAGGGGGAGATCAGCTATTATGCTGCCTTCAATGGTTTAATATGAATTTTGGATAAGTTTTTCTTAACATACCAAATATCATAATCACGTTGTAAATTCATCCATAATGTCATATCAGTATTAGGTAAAAACTGCGATAACCTAAAAGCCATTTCGGCGCTTATACCTGTGTGACCATTAAGTAATCTTGATAAAGTGGTGCGATTAACGCCTAATTTATGAGCGGCTTCCGTTACCGACAGACCTGCGCCCTCTATTAGAATATTATGTACTATTTCACCTGGATGTAGTGGGTTGTGTATGGTCATAAATCCTCTGCTCAATGATAATCAACATAGTCAACTAATAAAGCATCTTCTCCTTCAAATTGAAAAATGATCTTCCAATTGGCTCTTACAGCGACTGAATAATAATCCTCCAGATTACCTTTTAGCTTATGGAAATCAAATCCAGGCAAATTCATCTGATTAGAAGAGCTGGCAGCATCTAATAATTGCAATACAATTTTTAATCTCTTTGCGTGGTCAACAATAATACCTGATTTGTCATTCGTTAAATAAAACCTTTTTAACCCTTTGTGCTTCCAGCTTTTAATCATAAATAATTGTATCCTGTTGCGCAACGTGCGTCAATACGGTGCGTGATAATAGTTAGGTTAAATCACAGTAAAGAATTTGAATAGGAATTATAAAATCATTTAGGACGTAACTTAGGCGTTTCTCTCAAATAATATACGTTATCTAATTCATTCTTTTTATTTTGTTTGAATTCTGGGCGCATTTGGCAGCCGAGTTTTTCGAGTTGTCTCAATAAGCTTGTGATTTCATTTGATTTGTGCCAACGACACGCAATTTCCATGATGTTTTTTTGCAGCGAAGGAGAAACATAATTTTTTAGTCCAGGATTTTGTTTTATCAAGTTTGTAATGAGTTTTAAAATCCCTTCTTGTAACATTTCATGTGCACCGGATGCTAAACGTAAAAGCTTTTCCAGTCTTTCTTCTGCAGGCGGCTCCGGTCGGCTAAAAAATAATCGACGATATTTAAAATCTTCCTGTGATCCTGGAATGCCCATACCTCCCGCAGCACGTCCTGCATCCGAGTTAACACCCCCAGCCGTGCTCCCTGCATCTGAGTTTATTTTGGAAGAAGACTGATCGCCTAGATTTTTATTGGCGGCACATTGC
>JANWKO010000284.1 GCA_025451335.1 Gammaproteobacteria bacterium | reverse complement strand
TTGTCCTCTCAGTTTTAAAAACAAAGAATCAAAAGAATGTTGATCTATTTGATCTAATTTCTCATTCAGACGAGGAATTAAATGTTGAAATACTTTAAACTCGCTCAATTTGTAAAAATTGAGTTTTCCGGTTCGATAGGAAAATAATTCCATAATATATTTATTGATAGTTCTTAATTGAGCATCGGAACGTGGAGATCCTGATCGATCGTAAACTAACAAATGAGCGGTTTTTGCAATTGCATTTTTAACTTCATCTGTACATTTGAATTTAACTTGTTGGGGGCATATGCAATTATCTTTATTTGCACATTTGCAAAAATCATTATCTTGAACAAGCGCTTGCAAAATTCGAGAAGGATCTTCAATAAAAGATTTTTCTTCTTTCGATTTTGCTTCTTGGAAATCTGAAGATTTTTTATCTTCTAATTCTTGTTTGTCTATAACGGTTAAAGGTCTAGGCTCATTTTTTGAATATTCGTTGGATAAAATAGCCCTTGTTTCATCTAAAGGAAAATAACGACTACTATTAACATCCATATACCCTGCGTTGTGAGGAAAATTACGACTTAGTGCATCCAAACGCATTGGATCGCCTTTTTGATTTTTAAATAATCTAAAATAACGGCTATGCCAAAATTGTACTAAATAAGTATTAAGACCATCTTTAATTTTGATAGTGCTTAGCATTCCGTCAGCCCGAGTAAAAACTTTAGCATGAGGAAGGGCTTTTTGAATTTCTTCGGGTGTTGCTTCGGTCACAAAATCAAAATCAAATATGTTTGTACTTTGTCCTGGTTTATGAATATTACGTCTTAAACATGTGTCACGCACAACTCCGCCACATGCATAAGTGTGCACACCGCCTTGAGCGATGACAGCTTTCATTATTTCAATTGCTTTTTCAGGCAATTTTCTATCAGGTAAGGCTTCTAATTTGTATTTGTCAGGATGAACAAATGCATCGCCTTTTAATGCGAAAACTCGTGCAATCGTTTCTTCAAATTTCTTTTCTTCTATTGCGTCTGGGATACATATTTTTTTGGGATGCGATGGTTCTAAATCCTTTGATAATTTAACGCCAGATTTTTTTAATAATTTTCTTTGAAGCTGTTTGAATAATGCTTTAGATATTATTTCGCTTGCCCATTTTTCCTTAAGTTTTTTCTCTTTAACTTTTTCTTCTTCTTTTCTTTTTTCTTTGATAATTTTATTATCGAGTATAGTATTTTTGATAAAATCATCTATTATAGGGATGGTAATTTCTCGTTTTTTTTCGTCAGCTTCTTTTGCTTTGCTTGCTTGAAGCGCTTTTTCCGCTTCTTCTCGGTCTTTTGTTGCTTCACGCTCTCCTTGTAGTTTAGTAAATTGCTCTTCTCGTAATTTTAATTCTGCAGATATGTTTTGTTTTTTTGTCAATTTTTTAGCTTTTTTCATTCCCTTTTCATTGTCTTGTCTTTCTTTTTCTTCTCTTATTCGTTTTTCTTCAGCGGCTTGTTCTTCCGCCTTTCTTTGTGCTTCAATTGCTACTTTTTGAGCTTCCATTGTTGTTTTTTGAGCTTCCATTTTTTTCTCATAGTCTAATTTTGCAGCATAAATTTCATTAAATCCATTAATGAGAATATTAAAATCTTGTGGTGATAATTTTGAAAAAGCATTGTTTTCAAAAATTTGTTCGAAGCTAATAAAAGCATCTTTATAATTTTTTTCTTCTATATAATTTTTAAATTTGTACAGAGGATTAGTTTTGGTGTTTAATAATGCAGGATTTTTTAATAAATTTCTTTGTAAATCAACTTTGTATATTTTTAATAAATTGAGAGCATCTTCTTTATCTCTTTGGCTTTCATCATATTTGTGCAAATCAATGTGAATCATAGATCTGACAAATTGATAACGCATTAATTCTAATTGCCATTTCCCTTTGTTCACGATATTTGTTGCTGATTTTATTTGCTGTTTGCAAATCCATATCGCTGATTCAAAATCAGCTAAAGCTAATGATTCATTTCTACCTTTGCTGGATAAATATGCCATACCTCTATCAAAATACAATTGAGGGTTTAATGTGCAGGGCTTTTTGCGCCGGCCTGCCTTAAGATCAAGTAATATCGCAAAAGTTAAAGGTTTAATTGCTTCTGCAGGAAAGCCGCTTTGTCTGGATTTATGCGCCTCTAGTATGAGTTTGTGAAAGGCTGGGACTTTATCCTTTAATTTGATTTTTAAACAATTCATGGCGTCATCCAAGAAGTAAAGCTGAGGGGTCCAGATAATCATATTTGGATATACCATTCCTTCGAAGAATGTTTTGTAAGCCAAATCTAATTCGTTTGCTTTTGTATAAACGGATCCTTGTAAAAAAAGTAGAGTTGGAATTCTATAGGTGGAGCACAATTTATTAAGTTCTTCTAAAGCCTCTACATGAGTAAAATTAGAATGAACTAATAAATTTTCCATTTGAAGTATACGTTGTGCTATTTCTAAGGGTTCATTTTCTTTTAATTTAATAGCAGGATTATTTGCTACATAAGTTAGAAGTTCATGCTGAATTTGAATAAGTCTAACACTTTCTTGATTTATTTCTTTTTTTTCTAGTTCGGTTACTGGTTCAGGTCTCTCTATCATTTGCGGTTGTGTTTTTTCTGATTTTGAAGCAGCTTCAGCTTGAGATTTTAGTAGTTGTTCTTTTACTTTGGCTGCTTCCTCCTTAGCTTTTAGTAGTTGGTCTTTTACTTTGGCTACTTCATCCTTATCTTGGTTTAATAAATTATTAAGTTTTGCTACGAGATCTTTATCTTTGGTATTTATTAATTTTAAATGTTTATTTACTAATAGAACATGTCGTAAATACAATTGTTGAAGCTGGCTTAAATAAATGTCATATTTTGTTACAGCATACAATTGTTTTGTATATTCAATTTGTTTTTCTAATGCTTCATAACTTTTTTTTAAATATTGTTTTGCATTTTCAATTTGTTGCTTTTCGACTTTTATAAACTCTTTTTCAAATGCTTTTGATTTTAATTCATAAGCTTCTACTGCAAAAAGCCAAGCTTGAATACAATCTTCTTTTTCAAGTACTTCGAGCTGAGCTATTATTGCATCGCATGGCTTTAGACGTTCTTGCAAAGTCCTCACTTCATGAATTAATAAAAGGTTTGCCAAAACTTTAAGAAGATCGATTATTACAGTATTTTTTTGAGAAAGATTTAAATCGTTCAAATCTTTCGCTGCATATAGTGACTTTGCATTGGCAAGTAGTGCCTCTGCATCACCATGGTTGCTTTTGCGTAAATGGTCTTCGATTTTATTTTTAAGATCAAAAATATAATCATCGTAAAAACACGAATAAGTGTCGGGTATAGATATACGCTCGGATTTTGAGTGTGAGCCGGAAACCAGGCTAGCTGATTCTTTAACCTCAAGCTTAGCTGGTTCGGTTTGAACCTGAGCTTTGATTTTTTTAGCTTTTGACTTACCTTTGGGCATACATATACTCGTAATGTTGTGATAAAAAACTAAGTTATTTATCCTTGCATGTTGCTCAATCTCTTGGTACCATGAGCAAAAATTATACATTATTTAGACAGGAGTGGTCAAGTTTTATTCATCTTATTTAACTCAATATATTCAAAGACTTTGGTTTAAAATATTGCCTAAACTGAGAAGATTCCTGTTTAAAAGTTCATTGAGCCTGCAAGTGACTGTTTTTAAAAAAATTTTAAAACAAAATGCTCTTGGAATAATCTAAAAGGCGAGGAAATAGAAAGTGCAAAATAGTTTTAAAACTGAATTTATTAAAAAACACCCTTATAACCACGCTCGTGTGACTAAAATTACCACCCCGCATGGTGAGTTTTTAACTCCTACATTTATGCCAGTGGGTACACGTGCTGTAGTCAACCATTTGACCCCTCTTGATTTAACCCGCACAGGCAGTCAAATTATTTTAGGGGGCAATACCTATCATATGCTCTGTGCGCCAGGGATGGATGTAATTCAAAGCCTGGGCGGTATGCATAATATGATGCATTGGAATAAACCCATGCTCACGGATAGTGGCGGTTTCCAAGTGTTTAGTCTGTCTAAAAATGGGAATATCTGCAAAATCGATTATCATGGAGCACATTTCAAACATCCCATTACTGGACAAGTGATTCATCTTACCCCAGAAACCTCTATCGCTGCTCAGAAAATCATCGGAGCAGATATCATCATGGTTTTTGATGAATGCACACCGGAAACTGGTGGTCGCGAAGCCGCTCTTGCGGCCATGGAAAGAACGCATCGTTGGTTGTTGCAATCGAAAGAAGCCCATGAGAAAAACCCTTGTTCTCCGTACGGCTTTAAACAAGCGCTTTTTGGCATTATTCAGGGTGGCAGTTTTCGCGATTTGCGAGAACAAAGTACCCAATGTATTTTATCTGCGGATTTGGATGGTATTGCGATTGGTGGCGAAGTCATTGGATTTGATATGCAAAAAACGGTTGAAGTTATTGATTGGGTTCGTCCTTTACTACCCGAAAATAAAACTCGATATACCATGGGTGTCGGTTTAAATCCGCAAGACATACTTGACGTGGTGGCACAAGGCATTGATATTTTTGACTGCGTTGCTCCCACTCGTAATGCACGTCATGGCGCACTGTATCATGGAAAAATTGTCGAAAAAGATAATTGGTTAGCGTTTGAAAGTGATCAAGAAAAAGGCCGGATTTTAATTAAAAAAAGTATCTATGCCAAAGATGATCGACCTATTATGGAAGATTGTACCTGTTATACTTGTGAGAATTTTTCTAAAGGTTACTTACATTTTCTTTTTAAACAACAAGCTATTGCTTATGGTAATTTAGCCTGTATTCATAACATCCATGTCATGCAAGAGGTATGCCGTCGCATGCGGGAGTTGATTATTGGGGATGAAAGAGTTAGCTTATAATCAACCTAAACATAAGGATCAAGCAAAAAAATGAGTAGTTGGAGCGGTCTAGATTTTTTTATTTTTTTAATTTTTGTTCTTAATACTATCTTAGGGATGTCTCGGGGTGCCACAAAAGAAATTATTTCAATGATGTGTTTAAGTGTGGCATTGATATTCACCATACGTTTTACTATACCTATTGCAGTTTTTTTGGATAAATCCCCCCTCATTCAAAGTGTGCTAGACGCACAAATGATTAAAAACTTTATGAACATTATTGGAGCAGGTCCATTAACTTTGGATATGCTGACTGAGTTGACCTATTGTGTCAGCGTGTTAATTTGTTTTGTGGGAGTTTTCAGTGCCTGTGAGGCAATGTTAACAGTTGTAGGCTTCCTAGAAGTGTTTTCTTTTCCTTATGCCACGTTGAATCGTAAAGTGGGTGCTGCCCTTGGGGCGACGCGGGGATATATTTTAACTCTTTTACTGATATTAGTTTTAAACCATCTCTTCGCTAATAATCCTATTACGAACTCGTTTTTTGTTAATTTGTTTCAAAGTAATGTAAGTTTGTTCGATAGTCTTATTAACTCACAAAATGTTGAAAAGTATAATGAATTATTTAAGGGTAAAAATCTTTATAATGAGCAAAATATATTAAAAGCACTACCGACCCCAAAGTAGTAAGTCATTCTTTTAAATGGGAATTTTTTTAAAATAAATTTTTTAAAATTAATTTTAACAAAGGTATTGCAATAATCTGCCATATTGCCGCTATAATATAAGTAAGATCATTACAGAGAGATCAATAGAACCCTTGGAAACGACTCATTATTCACAAGTAATTGTTCTTAGTCCGGAAGACAACAAACGTTTGCTTAACCTTTGCGGCAGACTCGATGAGCATATCCATCTAATTGAAGACAGACTTGGCGTTGATATTAAACAACGTGGTTATACATTTTCAATTAGCGGTTTACCCGGAGCCGTTGAAAAAGCCTGTACAACCTTAACTGAATTGTATAAAGAGGCACAAAAACAAAAAATTTTAGTGCCACACCAAGTTCATCTCTATTTACAGACTATTCAAAAAAAGCTGACAACCAAAAGCGCTGAGCAGGAAGCTAGCATGGAGATTCGATTGAAGCGTGAAGTCATCACAGCGCGCGGTGAAAACCAAGTACATTATCTCAATAATATTCTTCACAATGATATTAATTTTGGAATCGGCCCTGCTGGTACGGGAAAAACTTATTTAGCAGTTGCTTGTGCAGTTCATGCCTTAGAAACTGAGAGGGTAAGTCGCATTATTTTAACCCGTCCTA
>JANWKO010000283.1 GCA_025451335.1 Gammaproteobacteria bacterium | reverse complement strand
GGTCGATCCACTCCCAGTACAAGCAGATCCAGTAATAACTCCATTTGTTGTCATCCCCGAAACGGGAACAGTGCTCCAACTCGTACCGCCATTTGTAGTTTGAATAAAAAGGGGTGGATTGGGGAGCGTTTCCGGTTCTCCTCCCGCAATACAAATCGAAGTACTTCCCGTTCCGGTGCAAGCTGTTGTGAGCAACAAACCAGTACTGGGTAGCCCAGGTATGGATGTTACAACTGCCCAGCTGGATCCACCATTTGTGGTTTGAGCTAAAACAGGCGCAGCAGACAAGTTATCTTGACCTATCACAGTGCAAACTGCACTGCTACCACTTCCTGTACATGCTGCGCCACGAAATGTAGAGGAATTTGTTAATCCAGTTACGGTACTAGTAATATCATTCCAGCTACCGGGTGCTCCAGTATTTGTGCCTTGTGCAAGAAGAGGCCCAGATGGAGAAAGATTTAAATTGCTACCGGCAGCAATACAATATGTATTTCCTGTACATGCTGCGGCAGCAAAACCACCATTATTGGTGGTCGGAGCAATGGTAAATGCACTCCAAGAAATTCCACCATTGATAGTTTGCTCCAACAGAGGTGCATTTGTACTTTGGTTTGTTCCTACTCCAATGCAAAATGCCAGCGCTCCGTTCCCAGTACAAGCCGCTGCATTCAAAGTGCCTGCACTAGGTATGCCGGATGGAAGAGGGTTAGCCCAATTGACTCCATCTAAACTTTGCAAGACCAAAGGCGGCATTGTTCCCGTGAAATCTTGTCCAGCTGCAACGAGCAAGAGTCTCGAATTGGTTAATGTAGTTGATCCTATAATACTAAAAAACTGCGCTGAAATGGTGGAAGAACCTAAGCCTGTGCAGACAGCTAAGCCATTAGAATTAATGACATTGGCGCTGGTATTCGATGAAGACCAAGTAACTAAATTTGTGAGATTTCTTGTCGAACTATCAGAATAATTCCCTGTTGCTGTAAATTGCAAAGTGCCACCTAAAACAATGGTAGGATTTGCTGGGGTGACTGTTATTGATAGAAGTGAAGGAACTGTTAATTGTGTGGAGCCAGAAATAGGTCCAAATGTAGCGCTAATAGTAGTGATACCACCAGTTAATGTTGCGGTTGCCAAGCCGCTCGAGTTAATGGTTGCAGCAGAAGTATTTGAAGAATTCCATGTGACAGAAGAAGTAATATTTAGTGTTGACCCATCAGAAAAAGTACCTGTTGCAGTAAATTGTAAAGTGTTACCAGGAGCAACGGTAGGATTCGCAGGTGTAACAGTAATAGTTGTGAGCGATGGAACAGTTAAAATGGTCGAGCCTGATATAGAGCCAATTGTCGCAGTAATCGTCGTGGTGCCATTTATAAAATTAGAGCTAGCTGTGGCTAATCCACTTGAATTAATAGTGGCGACGCTGGTATTGGAGGAAGTCCAAGACGTAACAAGAGGAGTAACATTTCTTGAAGAGCCATCGGAAAAATTTCCAATGGCAGTAAATTGTAGACTTGCGCCTCTAGACACAATGGGATTGGCTGGAATTAA
Organism: Gammaproteobacteria bacterium; assembly: GCA_025451335.1. GTDB lineage: Bacteria > Pseudomonadota > Gammaproteobacteria > DSM-16500 > DSM-16500 > JAJPGW01. The sequence goes on along the minus strand of JANWKO010000283.1, from coordinate 39,763 downwards.
CGAAATTGAAACCAGACTTGAAACAGTCAACGTAGTCGAAGCGGATACGGTCCCAAATGTGGCAGTAATAGTCGTCACTCCCCCCGTTTGGCTCGTCGTTGCAGTAGCGAGCCCTCCTGAATTAATAGTTGCAACACTTGTATTCGAAGATGTCCAAGTTACCAATGAAGTTAAATTTTGAGTGGATCCATCTGCAAAATGTCCGATAGCAGTAAATTGCAGTCTCTGGCCTGGATTCACGCTGGGATTCGTTGGAACGATAGTAATAGACTGAAGCACAGAAACATTTAAAGGATTAAGCGGTCCCGCGCAAGTCGTTCCACCTGGAAAACACACAAACAAATGATGATGAGGATCAGGGTCACCTGCATGCACAGACCCGGTAACAGTTAACTGTAGGGTGCAGCTATCGCCTGGTTCACCTCTAGGTTCGAGAGTAAAAAGTGATGCACAAGTATTCGGAAACGTTCCCCCACTTGCAACTTGAAACACATGAGGTGGTAAGTACTTCACGTAATTATTTATACGCGTAGATGCAGTGTTGTTTTGCACGGTGTAATAAGCAGTAGCTGCGCCTCCTGCAGGAACAATAGTTGGTAGGGCTGTGCCTGCTTTAGTTGTAATATTAAAAGGAAGAGCAAAGGTAATTTGACTTAATAGTAAAAAGAATAAAAAAAGAAACCATTTTAAATTTATTACAAACAAGCATCGATGAAACAAATTCTCATTCCTTTTAGAAGCGATCTCCCACGAATATGCAAAATTATCATCTATTTGACGCCAGGGTTTCAACAACTTCTTGAAATGCACGCTTTGTGCAAACCAATACTCAAACAACAACTGTTTTTTAGATAACAAATGTTAATTGCACAAGTGCTTCATTGAGATATAAGTGAGACTGCGATAAGGTACCTGTCACTCTTGTCGTATCAATCCTTGCTGAACCTAGTGTCACAGTGCCTAACTGTGCATATCGATATCCTACACCCAAACGCAAATGCTCAATAATATCAACATCAACACCGACTCCGGCAATATAAGAAAAAGCGGTTGCATTATTATTGTGGTACTTGCGTGTGAACGTTAAAAAGAGAGGAATATTGGCGACATAGGAATCAGTGTAATTAAAGCTTTTACCCGCTCCTGCCATTATATAAGGATGAATCCCACATCCAAAGCCATACAGTAGTTTACCCTCTGCTAACAATTGTCTTGTGATGATATGGTAATGATACAAAAGCTGATCACTTGATTGCAAATCAGCTCCTTGTAACAAACGACCCTGTGCTTTTAAAGTGAGTGTTTGTGCATAATCTAGCCCAACTTGGAAGGACCAGTGTGGATCGAAAGCCCATTCCACACCAACAAGACCTTCAAACATAGCTGCGGTTTGAGATTTGTTGCTGGCTTTATATTTAAAAAATTCATCAGTTAAAGGATTGATGATAGGAAACGTCTTAGATATGCCAAGTTGAGAACTTTGTGCCGCACCGCCGCCAATTGCAATAATGCCATTAAAGCACTTTTTACTTTTAAAATTGCTTGGTTCATTTTTAAAAGGATAATTTAGTGCATTTTTATTCGCATAATATTTATCAACTTCTTCAATCATAGGGTCTTTGATGGTGAACCTATCGACTTCGGGTTTTTTAGTTTCAGTGGCCGGTTTTTTTGTTTTAACCGGTGGCGGGACAGATTTCCAAAGTGATTCATCATGTTGCTTGGAAATGGTCTTTTTTGGAGATACTTCTTTATTCAACAATTCATCAATGTTTTTTGATTTTTTTACCTCGTGTACTTTGTAGCATTTGTTTTTTGGAACAAATGGATGAGGTATGTGTTTGTTTTTAACATTTGTATGATGATACGATGTCGAAGATTTATATTTATGAACAGAATGTTGCTTTTTTTTAACTTCCTGCGCAAAAGTGAGAGAAGATAGAGCCACTTGTATAATTAAACAAACGAGGAGCGCACTTTGCATTATTTTTGTATGCAGTCCTTGATAGTTCATTTTCTTTGCGCCTTTTCTGCATTTTTAAAAATATCTACTCTAAATTTCGGTATTTCTTTTGTCAACTTAAGAAAAGAATTTTTTCAAAGAAGTTTAATTCGCGTATCAGCAGTGGGTTGTATAAAGGTATTTCTATGAAAGATGACCGGTTGGAACAACCTTGCTTGTGGCATAGACAATTTGAAATTTAACGGTTTGTAGGTATGAAAAATAACAGGTGTTGGATTTTGTACTTGAAACAGTTGCGGAATACATTTTTTTAAAATAGAGGAATTGGGATTATCTGATAGTTTTTCTTCCGCAGAACAAATTAAATAGGCCAAATCGCGTCCGAAGTGATGTTTATCAGGGTTTATTTTTAATAAAAATTCTGCAGTTTGCTGATCTGTTTGTTGTTGCATTATCATATTCTTATCATTTATCACTAAAGTTTTGTATCTTTTAGCTAAACAATACCATGCCAACCGAAGTTCATTGAGTAATTCTTTGAATAATTCATCTGCCGATTTTTCACCATATTCTCTAAGTTTAATATGTGTCGCGATTAGCAATTTTTGTAGGCGTTTTATATTTTTTGTTTTGCCATTTTGAACATACAAAGACAGCAATTTTTTTATTTGAAAATAAATCCAATCAACATCCTTTTTAGTAATTTGAGGCATAAAAATATTTTTACATGAATTTAATAATTTTCTAACTTCATTTGTCACATTGTCAGATAATTTCTGAAAAGCAATTTGATCCATTTCTTTTCCAGAGTTAACTCTTTCTAAATCTTTATTAAAAGCATTCTGAATTTCTCGGCCAAAAGAAAAATTTCGGTATTGTCCGGGGGTTAAATATTGCAAAGGGAATTCACTTAATTGTTTATAAAGTGCGTGGCATTGTTTAAGATGAAATTCTTTACCCAATTTATCATCGGAAACCAACTTTGATTTTGAGACTATTTTTACTAATACTTTATAATATTTGATGTTTTCATTAACAAGCTCACCAATCTTAGTTCCAACTTTATCTACGAAGCTTTTTTGCCTTGCAGTCACAGACAAAGTCTGATTGATTTCCTTGCTTAATCTATCAAATTCATTTTTAAGGGCAGCGTAAGAAAGTAAAGACATTTTTTCTCTTAAATTGATTAGTAAAATGATGGCATTTTGTAATGGCTTAACGTGATTCTTTTCAAAAAACCCAGTTAAGATGAATACTTCTAAATTAAGACGATCGATCAGCAGATCAATAAGTTGCTCGATTTTTTTTATTGTATAATCACCCTTAGTAATTCTAATTTGTTCCGCTTTTTCTTCTAATGAATTAATTAATATTTTTCCTAATTCAAAATTAACTTCTGTTGGTCTATTTAGAAATTCGGTAGATAGTTTTGAAAATCGACTTTTTAATTTGCTAGATGGTTTTAATATGGAAGAAAGTGTGGCAGAAACAAAATGCGAGCAATTTCTTGTTGTTCGTTCATAAGTCTCAGGACCCCATTGTTCGCAAATTTTTTTTAAAAAATATTCTAGATCTTTTTGGCTGTGAAATTCCTGTGTATCCAATTGAATGACAGAATGTTTTCCATAAGTTAAAGAATCCATTAAAATGGACAATTGTGGATTATAGGAAGGTTCTAATTTAGTTTTGGTTTTATCTGGTTCAAAGCTGTAATATCTGTCACCAAAATCTTTGTCGCCGCGAATCTCTATGGCAACATGCCCATACATTTGGGAACTGGCGAATCTGCCTCCAAAATAATGAACATACACTTTTAAATTGCTGCTAGATACCAGAGATATTTTTTTAATCTCTCGTTCAAACATAAATTACTCCCCTTTTTCTGGAACTTGGGGTCAAGTAAGTTGTCCAAAAGCATTGGTCAACTTTCAAGACATGACCTAAGGTTCCGCTATATTTTATCTTTTTATCAAAAAAAACTGCAATAGTATATCATATTGTTTAAAATAAGAACTTGTAAATTATAATTTATTGATTTATATGACCAAATCCCCCGCCGCCAGGAGTTTCAATAATAAAAACATCACCAACATTTAAGTTAATACATCCGCAGCTACCGATTTCTTCAATCGTTCCGTTTTTACGGTGTACCCAGTTATGTCCGATTTTTCCAGGTAATCCCCCATTTAAACCATAAGGTGGAACCTCGCGATGGCTTGATATTATATTTGCGGTCATAGTTTCTAAAAAACGAATTTTACGAATGACGCCATCGCCACCATGAAATTGACCCTTGCCGCCGCTTCCTTTGCGAATAGAAAATTCTTCGAGTAAAACGGGAAAGCTCAATTCTAAAACTTCAGGATCAGTCAAGCGAGTATTAGTCATGTGAGTATGAACAGCAGATACGCCATCATAATCCGGACCTGCTCCGGATCCTCCGCAAATCGTTTCATAATATTGATAGTGTTCATTACCAAAAGTAAAATTATTACAAGTACCTTGAGAAGCTGCACACACACCAAGTGCTCCTAACAGAGTATCAACTCTACATTGTGATGTTTCGACATTGCCAGCAACAACAGCAGCAGGGTAGGTGGGTTTTAATATACTATGTTCAGGAATAATTAATTCGATGGGTTCGAGACTACCACTATTCAAAGGGATATTTTTGGCAATTAAACAACGTAAAACATACAACACAGCGGCTTGGCATACAGCAGTAGGAGCATTAAAATTTCCAGGATGTTGTTTAGCACTCCCTGAAAAATCAAATTTAGCTTTTTTTCCTTTATGATCAATATAAATTGCAACTTTAATTTCACTTCCATCATCTAAAGAATAACAAAAACTCCCATTTTTTAAACGAGACAATAATAATTCAACAGAAACTTTAGCATTGTCACGCACATGTCCCATATAAGCATTTACGATATTCCAACCGAACTGTTCGATTAGATTCAATAAAGCAGAAATACCGCGTTCATTAGCAGCAAGTTGAGCTTTAAGATCTTCTATATTTTGCTTAGGGTTGCGAGAAGGATAATTCGATTCAGTAAATAATTTCAAAAGCGTGTTTTCTAAAAAACGTCCATGATGAACCATTTTAACGTTCTCAATTAAAACACCTTCTTCTTCAATTGAATGACTGTTAGCAGGGACAGAACCCGGTGTGATACCGCCAATATCTGCATGATGTCCACGGGAGCCAACTAAGAAAAGCAATTCTTTGTCTTTGCTAAATATTGGTGTAATAACAGTTAAATCAGGTAAATGAGTGCCACCATGATAAGGTGAATTCAATGCATATGTATCACCTGGTTGCATTGTATTTGCATATTTTTTCAAAAGACTTTTTATACTCACACTCATAGAACCCAAATGTACTGGAATGTGGGGCGCATTTGCTACCAATTCGCCATTTCTATCAAAGATAGCGCAAGAAAAGTCTAGTCGTTCTTTAATATTAACAGAACTAGCTGTTCTACGTAGCACTTCACCCATTTGTTCGGCTATATTCATAAATCGATTATTAAAAACTTCTAACAAAACCGGATCTACCGATTCTTTTATTAAGGTTTTAGAAGATATCTCTTTAACCCGAGTAAGCAATAGACAGCTTTTTTCTGTAACTTTTGCTTGCCAATTAGGTTCGATAACAGTAGTTGAAAGTGCATCACAAATAATAGCGCTACCTTGGATACAATCTCCGGGAATTAAAATTTTTCTATCATAAATTGGCGCTTCATGAAATGTGTTATGTGTAAAAATCTTAATGGTCTTGAGTCTAGGAATTTCATAAGTTTTGCGAGGTTTATTATTTAAGACTTTATTTTCATTCAGCAATTGATTTTCGACATGGGCTTCTATTGAAATACTATCGACTAATAAGGTTTTTTTAGTAAAAATGATACCAAATTGTTTTTGATATTTTTCAGCAAACTCTTTTTCCATTTTATTAACTTGATCAAATTTAACAGAAAACGTCGTATTCGAATCGGAATATCTAAGATGAAGATACTGATCAAAATGGATATGCCGGTTTTTTATATCTTGTTTAGCAAGTTCAGAATTAATTTCACTTTTCATATTTTCAAATGATTTTTTTATATTAATTAAAAGTGATTTTTCAAGTTTTTTTATAATAGTTCTTTCGCGTAGTAAACGAATTTGAGCCAAACCAATTCCATAAGCAGATAAGACACCTGCGAAAGGATGAAGCAAAACTTTTTGAATTCCTAATTCATCCGCAACAGCACAAGCATGTTGGCCAGCCGCACCACCAAAACAATTTAAAATATAATTGGTGACGTCATAACCGCGTTGTACGGTAATTTTTTTAATGGCATTTGCCATATTGTCGATTGCAATTTTGAGAAACCCTTCGGCAATTTGTTCCGGTGATCGACTATCATTTGTTGTTAAATTTATTTCTTGCGTTAGTAATGCAAATTTTTCTTTTACTTTTTCAAGATCGAGTGCTTGATTGCCAGATTCTCCAAAAATTTTTGGAAAGAAATCGGATTGAATTTTTCCTAGTAAGACATTGCAATCGGTTATGGTCAGAGGTCCGCCACGGCGATAACAAGCAGGACCGGGATTAGCAGCAGCAGAATCGGGACCGACTGAACAGCGTAAATTTTCAAAATGAAGAATCGAGCCGCCGCCTGCAGCAATTGTTTGAATTAGCATCATGGGCGTACGTAATTTTACCCCACTAATTTCCCATTCATTAATTCGCTCATATTCACCAGCATAATGTGAAACATCAGTGGATGTCCCGCCCATATCAAAGCCAATAACTTGATTAAATCCTTCACTTTCTGATGTTTTTACCATTCCTACAACACCACCTGCAGGACCGGAAAAAATACTATCTTTCCCTTGAAAAAAATCAGCGTATATAAGTCCACCCTTCGATTGCATGAAGTAAATGGGCACTTGTTTCAATTCTTTTCGAAGTGTTAACACATAACGTTTCAAAACAGGAGATAAATATGCATCAAGGACTGTAGTGTCACCGCGACTAATAAACTTAATCAATGGTGCGATTTGATGGCTGACTGAAATATAGGAAAAACCAATTTGTTTGGCTAAATCGGCGATTTTTACTTCATGCTCTTTATATCGGTAACCATGCATCAAGACAATAGCGAGGGTTTTGTATCCATTTCCAAAGGCTTTTTTTAAATTTGCATAAGTTGATTGTACATCTAAAGGCTTTACCACATTTCCCTGTGCATCGATACGCTCATTTATTTCAATAACATCTTGATGTAAAACAGATGGTAATACTATTTTCAAATCAAAAATATTAGGTCGATTCTGATATCCAATCCGTAAAGCATCACGAAATCCTTTGGTAACAGCTAAAATTAATTTTTCACCTTTGCGTTCAAGCAAAGCATTTGTTGCCACTGTTGTTCCTAATTTCACTGCTGCAATTTTATCGACAGGAATTGGGTCAGTTTTTTTTAAATTTAGAATTTCACGAATCCCTTGAACAGCTGGGTCAGAATAATGTTTTGGATTTTCTGATAGCAATTTGTGTGTGACAATGTTCATTTCAGGACTGCACCCGATAATATCGGTAAATGTTCCGCCATGATCAATCCAAAATTCCCATTGTCCTTGCGACATAAATTTTCCTTTATTTGGCTCTCATAAATAATTTATACTTTAACCTGCAATATATTATTAGTACAATCTAACAAGCGGTAATGAGAGTCAAAGTAACAATAATATGTAATACCAAGGATGATGGTATGATTAAAAAGGAATTGTTATGAAATGTATTAAGAACCTTTTTTATGTGTTGTTGCTTAACCTAGCAGTAAGTACCGCATATGCTAATACAACAGACAATCAAACCGATGACTTGAGTCCCATTTTACCGGGATCACAACTACCTTTCCAAGTTGTTATACAACTTGCGCCATTTCAATTACCAGTTGGTTTCCATTCAGGAGTTGTAGGTGTTTATAGAGGACTCTGGGTATTTATTGCTGGACGTACGAATGGCTTGCATGGGTTTGGACCCGATCCATTTCCGCCTGATAAACAAAATAGGAATATTTATGTTGTCAATCCAATAACAGGAATAGTTTTTAGCCGTTCTCTCACTGATCCTAGCTCGGGATTAAGTCAACAACAAATCGATTCGCTAACAGTAACGAGTCCACAGAGTTATCAAGAAGGTACGACAGTTTATATGACAGGGGGTTATGGTATTGATACAGCGTCGGGAACGTTTTCTACAAAACCATATTTAACGGCTATTGAACTTCCAGGCATTATAAAATGGGTCAAAAGAGAAAATGATCGACGTCATTCAGTCGCTAAATATATTCGACAAATCTCCAACCCGATTTTCCAAATCGCTGGTGGAAGTATGTATAAGATTGGTTATTTTACACAGCTTATTTTTGGACAAAATTTTTCAGGAGTTTATACAGATAATAGTAATGGAATATATAGTCAACAAGTTCGCCGCTTCCGGATTATCGATGATAAAAGAGGATTATCTGTGGATATCTGGGGATCAGAACCAGCTAATCCAAATCCTAATTTTCGCAGAAGAGATTTAAATATTTTACCAGTTATACAAAACGTTTTCGGTCGACCTACTTTAGGTTTGATGGCTTATGCCGGTGTATTTACACCGCAAGGTGGTGTTTGGACTGTTCCTGTTTCAATTAATGAAATGGGTTACTCAGTTATGCCGGATCCTAATTTACCTACTACGTTCAAACAAGGGATGAGTCAATATGTTTGTGCATCAACGGGATTATATTCACGTCGCCAAGCAAACATGTATAACATTTTTTTTGGTGGCATGACGTATGAGTTTTTAAGTAATGGTTCATGGCAAACGGATCCAGAAATTCCATTTACCAATTCCGTGACGACAATAAAAATAGATAGTAATGGAAACTTCTCTCAATATTTAATGAATAATCAATATCCTTTTATTGCATCTACGCAATCAAATCCAGGAAATCAGCTTCTCTTTGGAGCGGGAGCTTATTTTATATCTAATCCATACGCGCCGTTTTTTACCCAAGGAATACTTGATTTGGATGCAATTCATAAACCAATAGTGATAGGTTATATCGTCGGTGGAATACAAAGTACAATGGCGGATACCAATTTTGATTCAGATTCCGCGGCTTCACCTTATGTATTTACAGTGACGCTAGTACCTCAACAAATTCAGTAATCTATACCCAAAGCGGAGGATTTTTAGGTGTTTTGGCGCTCAGAAAAATCATCCGCTTTGGGTATTATGACCTAAAAGGACTGATTGATCTTGGCATAGGATCAGATTCATGAGCAGCTGATTTAACCGAATCAGGAGTTGGAGAAAAACTATAGCCAGAGTGGGGATTTTCATGCTCCATCAAATAATTTTTTAATCCATGTTTTTGCATAGCAATCCATTCTTGTTTCAGAAATTCAACGAATGAAATAAATCTATTTTTTAATTCATGCGGTCCACTACATAACTCATTTACGTGTTCATCCATATTTAAAAAATCCAGGAGTTTATCAAGACTCGTATCTTTATTAAATTGGATAAGAATCTTTTTTGCATGAATATATAGAGGTGCTTGTTTTGGTTCAAGTGCGCCCATTTCTTCGCAATATTGTTTAAAGGATTTCATAAGCAAATGCACACCATGCTGACCAAGCGTCCAGCAATCTTTTTGCTCAGGATTCATGACTTGCCCTTCTTTGTTTAGTGCCTTCAACCAAATTTTCTTAGGATTTGTTTTAATATCATGGAAGGGTTTAGGGATAATTTTGATATTTAATATATTTTCTAGATGTTCAGCAATTGCTGATAGAATTTCATTAATTTTATCATTGATAAATTTGTCTTTATCAATGATTTCATCCCGATGTTGCTCTCCGTATTTTTCAAATTGACATTTCGCATAAGCAATTATTTTATAAGAAAATCGTCCAGACTGATCATTGAGGTACCAAATCGGTTTGTCTTCTGCTGTTTTTTCCAGAGAACATACTAATTCACCAGCAATAAATGCATTAGCAGCAATTGTAGTATGACCTTCGCCTGATTTTGTCATTAATTGTTCTTTAGCTTCATCTGCAGAAAGATTTTTTATTTTTAGTATTTCTAAGGCAAAAATAGAATGTTCTTCCGTTTTAGAACATATTACTGTCTGACTTCTCGTTTCAAAAACAGCTAAATTTTGCGGATCAAAGGGATATTGAATGCCCATATTTAATTCAGGGTGATATCCTGGACCATCATCATCTTTAATAGAAGTTAAAGCCCAAAGATAGGTTGTGCCAGGAATAGGTACGGGAATAAATTTTTGGCCTTGTGAAATGAAAGTGATGCCAAGATTGACAAAATCTTTTTCTAGTATATTTTCTTTTGTTGGTGGTCCAGCTTGTAAGTCTAATCTTTCAACGATACGCTTAAGTCCTTGATTGAAGTTTTTAAGTTCGTCTGGAGTTGTTGCGCGTCCGCTAACCATTTATATACTCCTCGATTGCTTTTATATACTTTAGTACATTTTAAGCTCACAATGATAGCATTTTGACCTAAAAAAGGAAAGAAAAATTAGCAATAAAAGGTAAAGCATATTCATGTTTAGAGCAAATCAGTATAGCTAAAATGCGATTTTTAAACTGGCTAAGCAAGCAGTACAATTATCAAAATAACGGCAAAAAAAATTTTCATTTTTGCAGCTTCATCAAATTGGCTTTTTGCAATTTGACGAAGAGAATAGCCATATTAAATTCCTGATAAATTGATGATAATAAGCCATGATTGACCGGTAAAGAATTATATGAAACACTGCAAAACATTCATTGTATGATGCTGTGAGTGTTCAAAAATTCTAAAAATCAAATATTAAAAAGTGGAGTGAGATTTTATGTTATCGAGAATAATACGCAGTGTGAAATTTCCTTTTCAAAGTTCTTCGAAAATAACCTCTAATTTGATTAACCAGCCAATTCTATCACGACCACTGAATACTCAATCACATTTAAAACCTGCAATAATACAACCAAAAGCTGTTTCGTATTTAAGAGCTTTTTATACTCCCAAAAAAATGGTTGTAGCAGAACCTATCCCAAACAAAAAATCAAGAAAACCACATTCCCATTTTAGGCCTTTACACATTTTTGCTGGAACAGGAGTGGCATTGGGTGCAACTGAAATTTTCATGCTAACTAATCCGACCAAAAAAAATGATGAATCTTCTGTTCCACCATTCCGATAAAGGCGAAAGGAATTTATTTTCTTATTTATTTTCACATGAAAAATCTTTACCCAAAGTATCTGAAGTTATTTCAGAACAAAACAATATTAAAGTTGTACCAAAATAATTTGAGTGAGTCACAGATTATGCCCAACGCCATAGTACAAATTAGAGGATCGGTAGGTGAATCTTGTCTTTTAACTAAAGATAAAAAATTAGATTTTATTAGTTTTACAATTGGATTTCCTTCAGAAAGCCTATTTCCAATTAGAGAAAATACCGGTTGGTATATTGATAGTATATTTGTAGAAAATCCGATTTCACACAATATTTCAGAAGGGCTTAAAAAATCTCATCCCCTCTTTAGTACTGGTATAGTTATTGAAGGAAAAACGCCACGAGAAATATTGATTCGAATTCATAAGCATCTCGATGAATTCAAAAAAATGATGCATGAAAAATATAAAATTAATATTGAATATGTTCATACTCCTGAGGAATTAAAAAGTATTGATGAAAAGATATCACAAAAAATTGGACTGATCATGTCTAAACTGGCGGCAACTTCATCTAAACAAGTTGATATGGAAGGTGTGGTTTATACGACTACTATTCCTGAAGTTGAAATGAAAGATGTTCGAAGCATTAATTCCCCATTATTTCCAGTTGGCAGCAAAAGTTCATTAACCAAAATGCATCATTCAATAGAGAAACCCGCAGAACAGCAAGGGAATGTCGGTAAACGTCCTTTTCAAATATTTCTGAGCGCGAGACCTACAACTAGCGAAATAACTGATTTAGTTTCAGAATATACCAGAGAAAAACGTCGAAGAATTTAAAACACTCTTGTTTCAAGTTTATAACAAAATAAAATTGTTATAAGATTATCACAAATAATTGAGTTTAAGTTCGTCAATTAGATAATAGCCTCAGCAATATGGGGGCAACTTCAGTGTAGATAGAATTGGAGATGTGCAACCTCCAATCTGGCGGGAAGTATGGGACATTCGATCAGCACTCAATAGTCTATCGTGCATTATAATGACCTAATTCCTGTTTTCGGACGTGATATTGAAAATGTGCTCTCTTCTTTTTCTTTGGGTTTAAATTCGGATTTTTTATCCTTTTTATAATTTTTATAGCATACAAACCTGCACCCAGAACACACTGCGGTCTGTTGACAATTCTACTATGCTGGTCAGAAATCAGCGATTTTTTGTGCTTCGCCAACATTTACCAACAATGTAAACTTTGCTAAGATGCTCGACAATCAAAAATAAATAAAAAGGATTAATTTATGTTTCGTAACCGTATTTTATCTTCCGCAAAATTAATTACCCCACAAACTTTTAAATCAACGTTATCCAAACCCATCCGTCTTTCTGCCAATTTGTCAGCAAAGCTTTCGACAAGAGCAAATGCCCAAAAGGCTTTTAGTTATTTTAGAAATACATCTAGAATGGATAGATTTAGTGATGCTTGGGACTATTCAGCAGTAGGTGGTGTATTACTTGGTGGGATTGGTGGTGGTTTATATGGTGCAGTTGCAGCAGGACATGAATTCTTAAGTGACCCGCTTTTATTACCTTTTATGGTAGGAATATCAGGGTTCGCAGGAGGTGTTGGAGGTATAATTTTTGGCGGCGTAAGTGGTGCTGTAATCGGCGTGCCAATTGGTGCAGTCGCTGCATGTCCAGCTGCCACAGTTGCAACTGCGGCTCTAACGACAGCTGGAGTCATAGCACATAAACAGGGTTTATTTTCGAAACTAGAAGAAAGAGTAAAAGAATCTAAAATTTTGTCTTCTGATAAACCTAAGCTTCGTCCAATGTGATTGTTTACATTAGATATGGCTATTATTTGATCAATCAAAAAAAGGATTAATATAGTCCTGCTGCCTCAAAAATAAATGCAATGAATTCAAATTGACCATTAAATACATTTAATGTAAAATAATAATCCAATAATATCTATAAAACGAGGAATTTTTAATGAGTGAGACAAGAGCAGATTTACCATCTTCTGTTACTATTTATGATCATTTAGCAGTCGAAGAAATTATATTGCAAAACAAAGAATATCTGCATCAACTAAAAGATAAATTCATTGCATTACAATATTATAAAGAAGCTAAAGACATTCCGTTCAAAGCTGTATACATACAACAACAGGAAAAATTAAATGGATTATTGGATAGAATTAAAGAACATCCATTATCTCTGGAAGATAAAGCGATATATGATATATTTAAATTGTTAGATGCAAATATTCTAAAAGCAATTAAGAATTATTTAGCAAATAAAACTGACTCTAAAAAATTAGTCATAACAAAAAATGAATTAATTAAGATTTTAGTTTCAAACCATGAAACGATCGAAAAAATATTTAAATATGCCGGCTTTATTATCCCAAATTATCTGCAAAATGTTGATCAGTTTCTTTCTGCGCTGGAAGCATGCAGAGCAAAAATTGTTTCAAATATAAATAAACCTCATGCATCTATTATCGAAAAAATCGAAATTCTTGAGCAACAATTAGATTCAACGCTAGCACAATTACAAGATTTTGAAAGGCAGGCGCAAGCATATAAATATATATGCGATGCCATGGCTGCTCTCATATTGACTAAGCATTGTAGTGGTATGTGGATTGGTTGGTTTAGTTCAGCGCAAAGAACGATACATGAGCTTCGAGGATTATTTACAGGTGCTATAAGTTCGACTACTTGTGATAGTTTGCCAGATGATCTGGATGATTTCTTTAAAGAGTTTATCAAATTGAAAATTTTGCCAGAAAAATTGTTGACTCATTTCAATACATTATTTTTAAAAGATCCTAGTATACGACAAAAATTTAGAGAATTTAAATGGAGTACGTTTGGAATTTATATCGAAATCACAGTCAATCTTTTTGATGCAAAAAAATTATTTGATTTTAATGAAGCAGAAATAGATAAAGAAAAAAATCCACACCATAAATTTTACCTTGCACTATTGTTTACATTGCAAGCAATAGAAAAAGGGGAAAATCCAATATTGGTCATGGATAAATTTAGAAAATTTATCGATAAGATTAAACCAAATTTACTAGCAGAAGTCGATAAAGCAGTACATTATTCTGAAAATTCTTTATTCCCCATCTTTAACGAAACGGTTGAAGATGCCAAAAAAGCGGATGCCGCCAGAAAAGTAAAGGAATCTGAGAAATTGTCTTCTGTAGCAGTTGCTGCTAAAGAAGAGAAAGAAATGGTAACGGATCATGATAAAGAAGTAAAACAAGGTGAAAAACCCTCTGAAAAATTACCTACAATCTCTGAAACTGCAAAGTTTAGAGCCGTTGGTTCATTGCCTGACGAGCGTAAAGATGCAGAATCAAAACAGGAAAAAAATGCAGTAAGAATTTCAACTATTTAGTAAAAAGGATAACTCGTCCTTGATTCACATTTGTTTTGTTATGCCAGCGAAGACTGGCATAAAACTCAATACTTACATCCTCGCTTCTCAAATTCTTCAAAAGCAATTTCACCTTTTGCTTTTTGTGTCTTTTTGCCATAAAAAAAAGATGCGGTTATAGATGTTAATGGAATAATAGCAGTCATGGTTTTACTCAATCCAGTTGGTTCGGAAATAAAACCTGATAAACCAAACCAATCTGTTATAGCATCGAATCCCAATACTAAAATGCAGAAACTTGCCATGGCTAAAAGAGATTTTTTAAATTGGCTTTCTTCAGAAAATGGTTTCCGCGATTGATATAGATTCATTGCAAGAAATACTTCACGTGAAATAAATAAAGTAGAAGCACCAAATGTAAGAGGTACCGAAATGCTAGGGTTTATCAAAAATTGAAAAGCCAAAGAGCTTATGGCAGTTATAGAATTAAATGCATCTTGTGTTAATTGAAAATAATTTTGATTGCCAATATACTGAGATAAGTCATTCAATGCAATGAGACCCCTTGCCGGCATGTTAGGAATAGCTTCAAATACAGCAGGAATAAGTATCGAATAATTTTTTTGTAATTGTTGTAAGAAGTTAAAAACTTTATCATACTCATGTATTGCAATGTCCGAAATTAGATATATATTCACAACAGCTATAATACAAAGTAAAGAGAAAAAGAGTCGTCTCGTGATTCTATCCAATCGTTGTGGAAATTCAGAATTTCGTAATCTTTGTGCGGGAGTGCTTTCATAAATAGCTTGAATGACTTCAGGAACATGATAGTGATCAAGAGAAAAGTCATGATTTAAAATATAATGATATAAATCTTTTGAAATTCCAAAATGTCGCAAATATTTTTGTCTAGTTACACCGTGTTCACGAAGAATATTATCAACTGTTGAAATTAATTCTTTATCTGGTAATAGATATTTTCCAATGTCACGTCGAGTCAATTTTTGTCTATTGACTGGATGGGTATTTTTAGTAAGTAAATGTTGAAACAAAGCTTCCGCTTCAAATACATGTGGCGTAAAGAATCGACCATCTATTTTCAGTTCAAGAGCTTTTAATGGAATAATAGGGACAGATAATGAAATAGGGCATTTAAAATTTTCTAGTCTATTATTAATAATCGATTCAACGTGGTCTAACAATATATCATAGTCAATTGCATCAGCCGTTCCTGGGGTTAATGGGGTTATTTTAGGTGCTAAAAGTCTTCCTAACATACAATTTTTCCTTTAATTTAAAAGCTATCAAACATGTTTTTCTATAGATAATATGTTAATCTATTGATAATTTACTTCTAAAGATTACCGTTTTTACATTTAAACACTTAACTTTTTCCATAAAGCACTTTTATGACCAATATATCGAATGTCGCATATCGTGGCGCAATTATGTTAAAGATTTCATTTTTGCTTCACTCAACGGCGAACGCTTACTTACATCAAAATATACACCGGCAAATTCACTTTCTTGCATGAAAGCAACAACGCTTGGATACGTTTTTTTATCTCCATTGTAAGAATCTATGGTTTCAAATTTTCCATCCTTCTTTTTGCCGAAAATAATATGAGGCAACATCATTAAATCGTGAGGCTGCATAACAAGCAAAGTGGTCATATTTTCAGGAAAATCAATTTCTTTTAAAGCAGTAATATCGAAGTCTTTATGTTTTTGTAACGCCTTCTTAAACAGTGAATACATAGCAATCCAGACTCGGTCAACATTTTTTTCTTCACTTTTTTCGGCGTTATCTAATATTTTTTTTACAAAAGGATTAACACTTATACCTGTTATATTCATATCGTAAAGAGAAAGATAGTATACAATAGTTTCTGGAGTGGGAAAATCGCCAGCTTTAAACCAAATTCCACGATGAATTTCTAATTCTTTGCTTCGTACATAATCACTTTTTTTTATGTAATCAAGTTCTAGCAATAGTTTCATAATGCATCTGGCAGTGCATGAATTTTCGTAAGTTTGTGAATCAACATTTGGTTCAATATTATCTAAATGTTTTCTCAATTCTTTTCTTTCTAATACAAAATCAGTGACTTTTTCTGAAATGATGCTTAACTTTTTAAAAGTTTCGTCATCAAGCATATTAACAAAAGAAATATTACTCAACAGAGTTTTGATCGTTTCCAAAGTAAGTGGGAATTTGATGTCAGGATCAAAAACAGCACTTGGAATATAAAAACGAATTATTCCTTTAGTTGATTTATTCGCTTTATGATAAATTGTTTGAAGTGTATCAACAAATTTTTTTAAATTGTGTTCATTGATTGCTAGATTAGATTCATCAAAAAAATTTAATACTAAATTTTTTATATCTTCGTGCGATTCTTCAATGGTTTTAAGAATTTCATCTGGAAATTGTTTTACAGTAATATTGATGATCATAAGTCCGCGTCTAAAAATTGTTAAAATTTTTATTTTGATTTTTTTGCTTTTTTCAAGTACTTATTGAAAGTCGCAAAAATGAGTCATGCCATTTTAGTAAGAGTCAGCCTTATTAGCCAACAGATTTTAATCTGTGTCTAGCGCAAGCTGACCTTAAAATAGCGTTGCTTTTTTTTGGTTACATAATTCGACAACTAGAATCTTTGTCTAAAGCAGCGGGTTTTTCGTTTGTCCTATTAGCTTGAGAATTTTTCGTAACATATTGAGTCAAAGCACCAGCTTCTTTGGGTGAAACGATGAATTTATGTGATGTTTTAGAGTCAAATTTTGACTCAATGGAAGACTCTTTATGTTCCAAAATTGATGTTCCTTTATTTATAACATCTTTATGCGCAAAAGATGCTGTGTGTTCATTATAAAGTTTTGCAAATTTTTCTAGTTCAACAACAACTAAATATTCACCATATCCAGAACCATGTCCGCCGCGTTCCCAAGCTCGGCCACCTTCTTTAGGGTCCCAATTATAACCAAATTGTCCGATTAAAATGTTAGCTGAAAAATCTTCAACTAGCTGTTTATTCCTTGATAATACACGAAATCCTCTTTCATCATCAGTGTAATAAAATTCACGCGCATGACCTGTTTTTTCAACTAATTTTTTTACAATAGCAATGGCTTCTTCTCTTTGTTTTTGGAGTTCAGATGTCAATTTTTGATAGTCAGTACTTTCGATATGTTTATGAACTTGTGCAGTAAGTTTTTCAAAATCAAAATCCCTTAAATGCGCACCTCTTCTCATATATAAAAGACCATTATGCTTTGATACGGTTATGCCGATTTCTTTCAATTCTGCCGATAGGTCTTTACTTTTTTCAGATTGTATATTAGCAATATGGAGATTTCCGTATGGATCTTCTTGAAGGGGATAGCGAATTGGAGATAAAAATTCCTTACTTTTAATTAAAACTGGACCGCAGGCTTTTTTCAAAACTTCTAAGAATAATTGCGAGGAAAAACGAACAGAATTTTTTTCAATTTTTAAAAAATGTTCATCCAAGACAAATGGTTGAATGGCTTTGACGAAAGCTTCAGCATTTTCTTGTGTGTTAAATGTATAATTTATAAATTCATATCTAGCTATTCCAAACATGACTGGACCGCCCATTGTGCCTATAACCCCTGATTCAGGTGTATAAGAATCTGGTAGAGAAATTTCTTTTGGAAGATAGGCTTTGAGGAAAGCATTTAATACATCTAGCATATTTTTTATCCATATCGTTTTGTAAAATTGTTTTTTTCTTAATCATTTTGTTTGGATTATAATAAAACTTATGTTATCACTTAATCGGGAAATAACAAGAGGTATTCTTTAGTAATATACTTCAATAATAGTTAGTAACCGTCTTTCTTAACTTGTTTCTCTTTGAAAATAATCCATCTTTAAAAAATTAATTTTTTTACTTTAAAAAACCTTTAATACTTTTAATATATTTTTTATGTGCGTCAACCGCAATGGCATGACTACAATTTTTAAAAATTTTCAATTTCGCAAGCGGAATATTTTCCGCTATTATTTTGGCTTGATTTGAATTGCAAATCCAATCTTGTTGGCCTGCCAAAACTAAAGTCGAACATTTTATTTTTTTCAATTTAGAAATGAAATTAAATTTTCTCAAAAATCCGCCAAATCCTTGATTTAATGCTTCAAAAGACCAAATAGTTTTAGACTTTTTTCCATATACCTTTTTCCTTTTATGTTTAGCTACAGTGGAATATAAGGTATCCATAACTTTAAAAAATTGATTGACTTGTTTAGTGCTTTTGAAAGTGCCATGCCATAAGTGTTCAGCTAGTTTGATTTGTCTAGGAGTACCGCGTTCTTCTAACACTTTTTTTGCTTCATCAATAAAATGATGACTGGGTGATGTCGCGACTAGAATCAATTTATCTAAATGTTTGGGATAACGAATGGCATACCCTTGTGCAACAATACCACCATAAGAAGTTCCTAAAATAGAAAAACGTTTTAAGCCAAGATGCTTTCTTAGCGCTTCAATATCTTCAATATTATTTTCCAAGGTATAATCTTTAGCTTTGGTTTTTTTGCTGCGACCGCAACCACGATGGTCGATAAAAACTAATTGTGCGACATCTTGCAATTCCAATGAATGTTGTTTAAAGCGCAAATGATCACCACCAGGACCACCGTGTAACATAAATAAAACAGGTCGCTCTTCAAAATCATTACCAACAGGCGCAAGCTGCATGCCAGCGATATCAAAATAAATTTCAGTGCCACGAATGTTTGCTTTCATTTAAATAAAATCCTTAATATAAAGAGCCCAGTGGATTATCTTAAAATCTTTGCAAGATCAAGAAATACTTGAGGATTTAGTGTAAATGATAGAAGGATCTAGTCAAACAATATTACATGAGAGATGTTAACGGTATGAAAATAGGGACCAGTAGATGGTCCCTATCATTTTTCATTTTTACATTGCTAAAGATTTTTTATCAGTTTTATCTTCGCTTGGTTTTGACGTTTGAGTAGTAGCGCTTGCTGTTGGTGCTGCAAACATGCCATTTCTGCTCGCAGGAGCTGGTGTTGCCTCTAAAATTCCATAAGATGAAGCTGTATAAGTATTTACTGCTTTTGAAATGTATTCAAAAAGCTGTTTTCCAGAAGGTAATTGATCTTCTTTAATGCCAAACATGGAACTTACAGTTTGATAACATTCAATTATATGAATTTCTGCACCATTAGGGTAATTTTTCTTTAATCCTACATTTGCTAAAATTTGTAAGAGGATTTCAGGGCTTTCACAGGTTGCAGTGACGCCAGAAAGTTTATCTGCACCACCATCTCTTAAGAAGCATTTCAAGTTCACTCTTCCTGAAACATATGGGCTTATTGGCTCGACCACTACTCCAATATATTCGACGGGTTTTTTTATTGCAGATTCTTTTTTTGCATCTGCCTTGGCATCTGTTTCTTCAATTTCAGGAGTGAGTTGTGAATAGTTAGTGACGTGAATACTTGGCATAAATTTCCTCATTTGGTAAGAATTAAAAACATTGGCATAATAAATGTTTTTACATAATTTAACAAATATAATTGCAGAATTGTCCAATAAGACCAGTAAATATTCAAAGTGAATATTTTCACAGGTATTATTTTAAACTAAAATATTTCTGTCGCATAATTTTAACTCATTCTATTGCAAAATGTACATTGCGAAAATTATAGGCATTTATATAATTTTGAAAGAGAAGAAGTGAGCAGTTATCAAAAATGAAAATTAAATTGAATAAAAAGAGGACGATATTTTTTACTAAAAATGATAATATTCAAATCATAATCTATTTTCTTAAGGGATAATTATGCAATTATATAAATTCTTGTCTAAAATAACTGTGCTATGTTATTTCTTAAGTTTTCCTTGTTTTTCATTGACAACGCCTTCCCATTTTCCAAAAGAATTGCTTTATAAAGGCCAACCTGTTGATCCAATTTGTTTTGAAGGCAATGAGAAGACGGTCTCACTTAATAAGTGTAGTATCCAATCTCAGACTGATATGCAAGTGAGCGGCCAAGACAAAGAATTTCTGAAGAAAAACTTTTACGGATATAATTATCATTCAAAAGATAATGAAAATGTACAGTCGTACAGCTATTACAAAGTCATAGGCAAATTTAAAAATTCGTTTGTAATCTACCATATTTCAAGTGGTGGTGGCAGCGGAGTATTTACTTCTTTAAATCTTATTAAACGAGAAGGGGATAAATTGATTATAGAAGGATTGGGTAGCGGTGATCGTTGTAATAGTGGTTTAGAAGATAATGCTCGGTTACAGGGTGGAATTTTATCTTATACAGTGAATATTAATCCTTTCGATTATTTACAAATAGCAAAGCAGAATCCGCATAATTTAAAAGCTTACGATGATCTCGCTGCTTGTGCGGCTTGTTGTCAAGGCGTAGCAAATTTTGCGAGAGATTTACGTGATCCGAATCAGAGTGAAAAATTCATTTCTATTGATTTAGGAAAAAATATAGAAGAAGTTAGCAATAATACGCAAGGCAAATATCAAGAATGCTTTAATAAACTTTTGGCTAATTATATGAAAGAAGGGAAATACAAGATGAATGTGTTGGAATTGAAATCATTTACTAATGAATTCAATTCACAATGCATGCAATAAGAAAATACATAGTTTATAAAGTTTATTAGTTTGCGACATTAAGTGAGTGTTTGTTTGTGGAACGATTTTACAGACAACATTTTTTCCAAAGACGGGTAATCAATGTGCAAAGTTGCTTGCGGTTGAAAAAACCAGCTTAAAGGCAAGCAAGTTTGAAATTGAGGTGTTATCGCTTCAATTAATATTTCATCAGGAATGACCCTGTTTTGTTTTTTTAGCCAACGACTCAATTCATTTGAAAAACTCTCTATATGAAGTTTGGTAAATCCGGCTCGCTGTTTTTTTGTAAGTTTGTTTAATACAGCATCGACAACACGGCGTGATTGAGGTTTTTTAACAGGCTTTAGTTCTGAGATTTTGTGATCCATTTGCGATTGTTTTACATTTTTTTGTTCTTGTAATGTTTTACTAAATTTTGATTTTTCGATAGATTTTTGTTCTTGAAATATTTGATTTGTAAGCGATATTTTAACAGGTTTTTGTTCTCGGTCTTTATGATTTAGTTGCACTTTTCCAACTGGCTTTTGTTCTGGATTTTTTCGATTTATTTGTGCGTTTCTAATAAATTCCTGTTCTATATCCTTGTGACTTGGTTGTCTCTTCTCAACTAGCTGTTGCTTATGAATTTTTGGATTTGTTTGTGTAACTTCAAAAATTTTTTGCTCTAGGATTTTACGACTTGTTGGTGCTTTTTTGACAGATAATTGTTTTTGCATATTACTCGTTAAAGTTGTTTTAGGGTGAGTTTGTTCTTTGGGTTTGAGAATTGGTTGCAAATTTTCTGTCATCGTCGGTACGGGTGCATTAAAAATTGATTGAAATTTAACAGGAGGTTTCTGTCCTTGGACTTTAATGGGTACTGGAAATTTTATAACTGGTTTTTGTTCTGGAATAATGGGACTGGTTTGTAATTTAATAACGGGTAATTTTGCTTGGAATTTCCTATAAGCTTGCTCTTTTTCAACAATCAATTTTTCTTGGACTTTAACACATTCTTGTGATTTTTGCGTAGGCTTCTTTTCTTTCGAATTAATTGTTGCCGGTAATTTTGCGACAGCTTTGAGTTCTTGAACTTTTTCTTCTTGAAGAGATCCTTTCAAGAAAGGCTTAACATTATTATTCTTGTATGGAATTGATGATTTATAATAAAATAAATTTAATTTAACATCGGGTGGCAAAACGAGTTTCGATGCGCTATCCAAAAAAGCAATTTCATCATCAACATAATAAAAACTATTTTTTTTATCATGTTTTTTTGCATATTCAAAAATTTGTTTCAACATTCCATTTTTGTTTACGGTAGGAAATGCATCGATTCCTGCCATTTGGGGAAGTATATACAGTCCTTCATGTTTATGATACATCATGACACTCAGCTCATAAGGGGCCATACGTTGATGGTATGCAGAACCACATCCAAGTTCTTTATCTTCCGGAGTCGCAATTCTTGTTATTTTACGACCTGTTACTTTCTCGAAATTACTAACAATGCTAGTTGTAAAAAGATAATCTGGATCGCGATTAATTTTGAATTCTTTATCACAATCACGCGATATCTTTATTGCTTTGTCTAGTAAGTTTGAATGAGTAGAGATTTGACGATTTGTCATAATATAAATGTAATCAAATTTGTTTTCATTTACCCATTCAATAATTCGTTGCGACAACAAATACGCAGTATAATTTGCATCGTCTTGCACGTGGAAGTTAAGCAGACAACGGTCTATATCTATAATTGCAATTTTTGCCATGTAATACTTATCGCTTTGTTAGTTAAACAATATTATTGGATTGTCAAATTAAACTAAAATTATATTTGATTGTCGCGGAATGATTCATTAATAACGGCTGATTATAATGACGTTTACTTTTTTTAAAAGCATATTCTTTCATTTCAATTATATTATGAAAAAAATATAATCAAAATCAACAAAAAATATGGATATGACGCGGTTGATGGTATTATTGTGAACTTTAACCAAATGCCGATTTAAGCTTATTCACAATAGCAAGTCCATTGAGTTGAATATATATGATTGTCTCAACACTGCGCATCCTGATGTGCTTAAAAATTATTGTCGTTATTTAGAAGAACGAGATCAAATTCCGATTCATGCTACAAAATTATCTTTTTCAGCTACAAAAGATTCTGTAGGGGGAGCAATCAAAGGTGACAAAAAATTGAGTTTTGATGATCATAAAGAATCCAAAGAGGATAAGATTGCACCAACTAAATACATAAAAGCTAGGTCAATATAGTAAAAGTTCTGTATTGATTACAACGAACCTTTAAGTAAATATTATGCGGGTTGTGCAATTCTTGATATTTTGAAATTTTGCGCTTCGCTGCTGTAAAATATTATAATTTTTGAATAATACAATGGCAAAACGATGAGTTACACGATTAATTTTAGATCAAGCATGCCAATGCTGACGCAACATCTCGAAACTGTGTTGAATTCGACAGAGGTTTCGATTTATTGCAAGGATAAAAATGGCAAATACTTAGAATTTAATGACGCTTTTTTAAACATATCTGGCGCTAAGAAATATGATGATGTCATTGGAAGCAATGATTTTGATTTTTGGGAAAAATACGCCCCTTTTATGCAAAAAAATGATAGTGAAGTTTTCTCCACACACCTTTCTAAAACAATTATAGAACCCTCTATACTTGTCAATAAAAATGAACAAGTTTTTTATTTAAGCCATAAAGTCCCTCTCCGCGCTAGATCAGGCAAAATTATAGGGGTTTTCGGACAATCCGTTCTTTACAATCAAAGTGTGGATTTAGTCAATCAATTAAAACAATTACCTTTTTCACCGCAAGAATTATCTAATGCGGAATCAGCCACCAATTTATCTAAAAGACAAATTCAGTGTTTATACTACTTAATTAGAGGCTATACAGCGAAACAAATCGGCAAGTCATTAGGGTTGTCCAATAAAACCGTTGAGTTTTATTTTTCTAATTTAAAAAAGAAATTGGGTTGCAATTCTAGAATGGAACTTATTAAAAAAACGATAAATCTATTCCATATTCAAGAAAGTATCTGATTTTGGCTGTGAGATCCTAAGTTAAAGTCGATGAAGGATAAATATGAAAAATTTGTTAAACCTGTAAGTTTATTTGCACTTTCTGACAAAAAAGAATTTATAACAGAAAAGAAAGTTTGTATGCGTTGTTGGGCATAACCATCGCCTGTAATTTTTCACCATTAACGCTAAGGTTTGTAGACAAGTCGTTAGGCTATATCTTTTATCGATTTTGAAGAGATATTTGCTTGGCTGCGCAGTTTCCGTGATGATTCTTAATATCGTAGTTCAAACGAAGGCTTTTCAATTAAAGTATGCGCTTTGTCTAGCAGTTCTAGAGTTTTTTTACTTAGGAGAATTGATTCGTCAACAACAGTACCAGATGAACATCGCGCAAAACTGTATTTTCCAATTGCATCGTTAATCATCTTTTCTGTAATGTGCAATTGATGTTGTCCTCGTTCTGGACTTGCGAGCCATTCTATTACGGCAAATTTTTTAGAAAATGCCGCATGAAATAATGTTGTATAATCAGGCTGAGAATCAAAATTAGGTGCGTCTAAAATAAGCTGCATTAAAGCAATATTGCCTGTGCTTGCAGCAGAATTCAGTGATTCAATGGTGGGTTTGATTTTCCATATGTCACCTGGATTAATGAGTCGTTTCACTAAGTGTATGTTTTGCGATATTATTGCTTTATTTAATACGTAATTGTTGGAGCAATATCGGAGATGTTCTTTAGGCATTTTTAGGCTCCACCATACCGTTAAAGCTTCATTACCTGAGCCTGCAGATGCATCGGCGATATTAGAGTAATCACTTTGATTAAGCTTAACATCCGATGGCAGATTTTTATATAAAAAATAAAATAATTTGAAATTGCCCGATCGAGATGCAATCGCAAGCGCATACCGCCAAGAATTTCTCCATTGGTATTCACGTATGTGGTTCCAAAAACCTGGCACAGTCAACCCCATCCTAGAAGTTCTTAATTCGCAAAATAAATCGCGCACACTCGTCAAATAGTTGCGTTGGCTTTTGATTGGTGTTTCTAATAATAACCAACGCATCATTTCAAGATTTCCCGATTTTGCTGTGTGATATAGAGTCAATAGAGTGGGTTTAGGCTTAATAGGCCAAGGAGCTTCAGTCATTAACCATTTAACTAATTTTAGATTGCCTGACTCAGTTGCTAATGACAATAAGTGATTAACATGATCTTGATCAATATCAAATTGTAACTTATGCACGTTTATTAATGACGATACTAATTGAATATCACCAGTCAGAATGGCGGTTGCAAGAAACCAGAATCTCTCGCGGCTATCTACAAAATTCAATTGGGTCGTGATCCAACGTAATATAGGTTCATGCCCACCTAAACATGCAGCTGTATAAGCCTTTCTATTTATAAAATTTTTATCAAATGTTGCTGAAGCTAATTTAAGATCGCCAACAGCCAGAGCGCTATAAAAATACGCTTCTTTTTTTTCTTCACGGATCTTACCTTTGAGAAGCATATCTTTTTTGTAACCAGACTCGGCTTGTAATACGAAATATTGTATTTCTTCTGGGATATCATTTTTCAAATGGCGTAAACGTTTATAAACTTGTTTGGAATTGGGTAAGTGCATCACAAAGTTTTCATGACAACCAAAATCAGTTTTTAAATGTTCGTCCCACGTGCGGTTGTTTCTATCATCTCTATCCCAGCTGGAAAGTTGTTTGCAAGTGAGTCTGGATTTAAGAGCCTCTTTGCTGGATAAAAAACCATATATGTATGCGCCGAGAAAAGAGTCAACTTTTGTGATGGGAGCTGTGATCAACGGGTGGGTACGCTGCACATTGTCCAACGCGCTATCGGGTGAGAAAAACGTAGCGTGTCCATGAGTTGTTTTTTGAATTTTTTTAAAGTTAAAAAATGAAAACATGTTCTACAGTTTCCTTAAAGCCTAGGCGTCTCGTATTCAATTGAAGAGATCTCTGTCAAAAAGAGTGTGTGTTTGATTTGGCTGTTCTATATTAATGCAATTTACTCATTTTCAATTTATGATTCCGCTCTAACTAAAGCAAATTTTGGTTGCCGAATATTAAATAAAAATTTTCGTAAATTTACATTTATCGGACGTGAGTAAAATTTTTCAATTAGGCCAGCAATAAAAGAAGATAAAATGATAAATAATGTTAGCCAAAGTAATTTAGTGTAATCATTAAAAACTTGCGGTTTACAAATCATTTTCATTAGTGCTAAAACAATTATATGAAATAAATAAAGTTCATAACTATTTTTGCCAAACCAACCGATACTTTTTACAAAATTGTTACCTGAATTTGTTGCAGTAATTAATATAATACTTGTAGCGATTGCGATCAATGTGAAGCCAAAGACAATATTTTCCATAATGCCGCTATAAAAATATACACTAATAAAAAGAGTCGCTGCAAATAATTTCAGTATCTTACTCGCTACTGTTGATAATCGTATTTTGGGTGCAATGATAGCTGCGCAGCAACCCATTGCAATTGCATCAAAACATGAAAAATATCCGTACACGGAAATGATTTCATTGTCACCGTAATAATGTCTATAAAAAGGTGCTAAGATGATAATGACCAACCAAAAAGGGATAATGAATCTGGTTTTTTTAAATAAAAGACAAATAATTGGAAAAGCAAAATAAAACACTTCTTCGACTGACAATGACCAAAACGTATTTAAACAATAATTAAACCATCCAGCTTTTACCATTAAAACATTGTGCCAAAAAGTTAAAACAGAAAAGATTCCGATAAAAAAAGAAGTGGAATTATTATTTTTAAAAATTGATAAATCAAAATAATTAAAAAACGAAATTAAAACAATTGCTAATATTAAACATGGCATAATACGCGCAAATCGAAAAATATAAAATCCTATTAAATCGATATTTCCTAATGTTTTGAATCTTTCAATTGTTGTTGAAGTAATTAAAAATCCCGAGATAACAAAAAACATTGTTACGCCATAATTGCCATTATTTAAAATTGCATTTATAAAATGGGTAGAAAATATTTTATTTAAAGCGCTTTCGCTTATTGAATAGGAAAGATTGAAGTGATGTAATAACACAAGAAGAATTGCGATGCCTCTCATGAAATCAATTTGACTATTTCTTGTGCTTAAGTTGTGCGAAATCATAGGTTGAACATGTTACCACATTTTTTCTAATGAAAGAATGTTCCATTTGTTTTTATTTGAATAAAAACTAGCCGGTATGTCTTTTTATTCGATAACATTTGCTGAATTTTTGATTGATTTATCATTGAACAATGGTTGAGTTAAAAAACTTTAAAGCAGGCTTTTAAAGCGTTGTGGTGTGAGTTGTGCGCTTTCAGCAAATTTGCATAAAGCATACGAAGAAACAAAAAAGTTAGCCAGCTTTCTTTTTAGGGCTGGCTTTGGGTTTATAAAAAATATTTTATTTTGAGATTTTAAGATGTACATAGTTTTATCCCATCATGTTCATTTTCTTCTTTTTTCTGCATGAAGTTCTGATACTCTTTAGTTCGCTTAGACCAATAAATATGTACCTCATTGCCCTTCGACGGAAGGCAGGCAAAACTTCCATTTTCAAGCAAGCTAATGCTTCTCATGGAATTAAGCTCGCCTTTCCCAATATCAATCATCGAAATTTTTTTCCCAAGCATCAAATCCCAATACTGCAATACCCCATTACTATCACTCACTACAGCATCGCGATTAGATAAGATTGCATAACATTTAAATAGCTCATGTTCATCCCATCCATCTTCACGTTTATTTTTGGTACTTTCTAATTCATCATCACTATCAGCCTCAATGTCAACTTGACGTCCATCCGGAAAAAAAAGATTTTTATAAATTTCAGCTTTGCTTTCTGGTTCCGGAGATGACGTTGTAAAAAAACTGGAACGATCTTTTAATATACAAAATTCATGCTCATTACCACCGGGTATGATTCCACGACCGTCTGGCAAAGCCAGAAATATTTTTTCCTTAAACAACAAATCGATGAGAGCTGCCTGTTCTGGAGTAGGATTTTCCATCTCTGCTCCAAATGCAATACCGAAAGCCAGCGACGCAGAAAATTGATTTTCCTTCTTTGCACCCCAAATTTTATAAATAGATGAAAAATCATCATGACGCTCGCTGACCAGCGTGCCATCCGATAAAGTAAAAAGATTGTAAATATGGTTATCATGAGAAGACTTTTGTGCAGGTGGAGCGAACAATTGGGTCTGCGTCATTCCATAATCATTTATACTGAATAAATGTATCTCTCCTTCATGATTAGCATAAGCGAACTGATTCTCTTTAATATGCGTGATCGCCGTCACTCCGTCTTCAAGCTTGAAAGGTTTAAAATTATGCAAAGGCTGTTGCGTTCGCTTATCCCATAAATTAATTACGTTTTCGTCATCGCAAGATAGTAAACAATCATCTTTGTATGAAATTAAGAATTCAAGCTGAATCGTTGGTTTTAATATGCAGTCCAGTACGAAGGGGGAGTCTGAAGCTGCTTTTTCATCTTTGGATTCCACAAGCTTTGGCATTTGTGCGTGTGCTTGCGTAGTTTTTCTAAACATCATAATTAGTTTCTCCAATGCCCGCCAGTAATCAAAATGAGATTTTTATTCTTTAAAAGATAATGAATTTCCTGTATGATTTAGACTCAAAATATACTCAGGCTAATAGTGAATTAATTGATGGTGTTGTCACGCATCATTGCCGTAAGGAAAAAATTAACATAACATATTTCTTCAAATTCCTGAACAAATGACAGAAAAAAAATACATTTCAAACTTTGGACGAAAAACTTGTATTTAAATTTTTTATGCAAAAGTTTTGAATTTGCAATCTTTTGTGCTAATGTTCATCTCATAAAATATGTTTTGATTTATATTATCGATCTCAAAAATTACACAAGAAAAACTTGAATGTAAAACTTAAGTCAAACAATAAATAAAAATCAAATTCGAGGAGATTACTTATGTTAAGTTCATCCGTAGACATGTGGCTTGCGCTGAAAAAAACAGGTGGAGATAAAAAAAAATCAACTGACCAAGTATCAACGGATGAATGGACTATTTTGCGAAAAAAATATCCAGAAAAAAAATTAGCGAATGAGCAAAAAAGATTGATAAAGAAAGAGCCTACGCTTGTTCAAAAATCAGCGACAGAGCAAAAATCAACTCCTGATCAAAAACGGGAACTAGATCTAGCTTCATCAACTGCTCAAAAAACAATAGGACAAATATCAACATCGGAGCAAAAACCAGAACTACATCAAGCTTCATCAGCTGCTCAAAAAACAATAGAACAAAAATCAACGCCGGAACAAAAACCAGAAGCAAATCAAACATCATCGATTCCTCAAAAATCTATAGAACAAAAAACAACTTCAGATCAAAAGCCAGCAGAAGAACTAAAGTCATCATTGGAGCAAAAATCGACGGCTGACGATACAGCATCAAGTGAACATGAATCAACGTCACTTAATGAAGAATTATTTCTTAAATCATCTCTTATTGATGATGCGCCTACTAAAGCACTCATCAAGCTAGCACAAGAAATGCGACAAAGAAATTGTGATCCCGATGCGTTCGCTGATGCACGAGATGGATATGCAAAAATCATTTGCAGTTTTATGCTCACATATGGAGGTTATTTGAGAGGAATTGAACCGGCATTATTGCAGCAGTTTTTAACAATAATGATTTCCACCATGCAAAAAGAAGAGATTTTTCCTTCCAATGATCCGCTGATCCTAGCTTGCCAAGCAGCTTTAAAAAGTCTTGAAGGTAAAATTCCTGGAGATAGTTTGCGTGTTAAATCAAAAGAAATAAAATCTTTACCCGATTTAAAAGCATATGAAAAAGCCATCCTTCCAATTAAAGAAGTCATGAAGAAGTATGATTCAGAAAAACAATTCGAACACAGTGCATTAAAGTTTACTTTTGAACATTTCGCAGCAAAAGATTTAATTCAACCCGCATTCAGTGTGTATAATTCTCTTTTACGCAAACCTTCTATCTCAAAAGATCATCAAGTTTTAAAAGCTTTAAAACAAGCATTATGTCTCCATCCAAATAACGAAAGAAATACCGTTCTCCATCTTTCTATATTGGGAGGTTGGCCTGGTCCACTTCAGCCAAATCTTGTGTCATTATGTGTTACGCTTATGTCTAGTGAGCTTAAACTTAATAACACGAATGCAGAAGGTAATACAGCACTGCATCTTGCTTTAAAAGAAATTGATAGTATAAGAAGAAATAGAGGTCCATGGTCAATGGAAACCTTTACTTTATACACAGCAATTAAATTTGTACTTCAACAACCTGGAATAGATATCAGTGTTAAAGATAGAGAAGGTAATAGTGTATTAGATTATATATTAAGATACGAAGATTTAACTTTTTTTGCGTTAAAATTTGGGAAAATTGAACCTTCTGTTGCTGTCAAAAATCAATCTCTGTTATGTCACGCAATAAAAAATGAGTGGCATGCAGTTTTCAATTATCTTGTAACAAATGGTCAGCTTGATCTCAACAAGCAAGGATATGAATTTGTTTGTCATTTAATTCAATTAACAAAAGCTGAATACTCTAATGAATTGTCTTGGGTTAAGACATTATTAAAAAATCTAGAATTTACACCATTGCGCCCCAATCATGGTATAAATGATAGTTTATATAATACGAAAATCATAGTTGCAATGTTAAATAACAAAAATATTGCAATGCTAAGAATGTTTCTTACTCATCCTAATTCAATGGCATTCTTAAACGATGAAAAAGAATATAAACGTTTTGAGGCACTTGCTGCTTGTCATGATAGAGCTCTAAAAAAAGAAACTGCGTTATATGATACGAAATCTGGTCAAGCATCAAAAGCATTTAAATGCTCGAAACAATTATTTAATGCATATCAAGAAATTAAGAATAATAACTTTGATTCAGCCAGAAAACAATTCGATGAGGTATTCGGTAAAGATGCAACATGGGACTATTATTTTGAAAATGTTACTCAAAGTCTTTTAGCTGGTGGGTTGGATTTAGATAAGAGTCAGGCTACTGAACTAATAAAAATTATTAATTATAAAATTGGAAGCAGTTCTTGTTCAAGTGAAATAGCTCATAATCTTAAACTGTTAAATGAAGGACACAATAAATTAATTGAACCGGATTTATTATTTGCAAAGCATTTTGTAGAACAAGAATTTTATTGTTGTTATTCTTCTGATCGGCCTAAGCGAGAGCAAGAAATCAAAAGAATTAACGATAAAATTGATCAATTAAGAGATGATAAGATTTCGCCTGAGAATGCTATGGATAAATTGATAGCGATAGCAAAGCAAGATGAATTTACAGCTTGGCTGATCCGTAGGGTGTATGGCGAGAAAAAAGATCTACATTATAAATTATTGGTGATATATATAGTAAATTATGCAGAATTAAAACCAGAATTTATCAATGCGTTACGTTTTGCAATTATTCAAATACCTCGTGATTATCAAATGACTGTTAGTCGAGATACAGTCGCTTCTTCTCAAAAATTAGGGATATTTAGTAGTACTGCGGAAGCAAAAAAAGAGATGCAATCTCAAGAAGACGAGAAAGTAGAATTACCTAGATGTGTCAAACATGTTAATCAAAAATTCGTGATTCAATAAAGTAGACATAGGGGTCAAGTCTTGAAAATTGACTAATGCATTGGTCAACTTTCAAGACCATGACCCCATGGTCTCATGGCTCACTATTAATAAGAAGGCTTACTAACCAGGAGATTACAATGTTAAGTTCTACCATTGAACAAAAAACCTCTGCTACAGAAGTAAAGATTTCATCAGATCAAAAAACAGCTGTTGTTGAAGTAAATCCTGCTTCAGAACAAAAAACTACTGCTGAAGAAGTAAAGGCTACTTCGGAGAAAAAAACTGTAGTTGTAGTAGTAAAATCTGCTTCAGAGCAAAGAACTATTGTTGAAGAAGTAAAAGCTACTTTAGAACAAAAATTGAAATCTATCATGGAAGAACCAGCCATCAAAGCACTCATCAAATTAGCAAATGAATCCAGAGCTAAGCATTGTGACCCCGATGCTTTCGACGATGAGCGCGACGGATATGCAAAAATTATTTGCAATTTCAGAGATGTTGAACCTGCTGTGTTGAAACAACGTTTAATGTTAATGCTGTCAGTTATGCAGAAAGAAGATAGGATTCCTGCAGATGAACCGCTTATTTTAGCAAGTCAATCTGCATTAAAATGTTTAGAGGGCAAATCATCTGAAGACAGCCTAACAGTTATAACTGAGAAAACAGAACGTACACTTAACTTAGATTCATTTTATAAGGAAATAAAACCTTTAGAATCGGTCGTGATGTCTTATGATAAAGATAAAAAATTCGAACATCATTATTTACATCATGCTTTTGCTAGTTTCTCGACAAAAGAATTAAACCGACGTTTATTAAGTAATTATAATTATATTTTATTGGATCCGACCATTCTTAAAGATCATCCAGTTTTAAAAGCTTTAAAGAAAGCATTAGATCTTTATCCTAATGCAGAAAAAAATACCGATCTTCATCTTGCTATTTTAGGACAAGGACCTTGGTTTCATCCCGACTTAACTTCCCTTAGTCTTGCGCTTATGTCAAAAGATCTTGATCTCAATGCCAAGAATGCAGATGGCAATACTGCATTGCATATGGCTATAAAAGAAATTGATAGCATGCAAAGTGGTAGAGGGCCTGGTTCTGTGGATGTTTTTCAATTATTTACTGCAATTAAAATTTTAATACAACAACCAAGAATTGATCTGAGTATTAAGGATAAAGATGGCAAAAGTGTCTTAGATTATATTTTACAGTATCAAGATTTAACTTTATTTGCTTTGAATTCAGGAAAAATTGAGCCGTCAGTTAAGGTTAAAAATGGATCTTTATTAAGTTATGCTACAAAAAATAAGTGGATAAAAGTTTTTAATTATCTTGTGACAAAAAGTCAACTGAATCTTAATAAGCAAGGATATAAATTTGTTTGCAATTTAGTTCGAATAAATAAAAAAGGGCATACTTCGGTTTTTGATTGGTATAAGACGTTATTAAAAAATCCAGATTTTATTCCATTTCGTCCTTTAAATAATTTCGATGATTATCGGTATAATACCAACATCATGATTGAAATATTAAAACATGATAATATTGACATGCTCATAAATTTTCTTACCGATACCAAATCAACTGCCTTTTTACTTGATACAAAAGAATTTGAACGTTTAGAAGCGCTTGCTGTATTTCATGATAAAGCCTCAAAAAAGGAAGCAGGATGGTATGGAAAAGCTTCAAACGTATTTGCTTGTATGCGACTATTATTTAAAGGATTCAAAGAAATTCAAAATAATAATTTCGATTTAGCAAGAAAACAATTTGATGAAGCATTGCATTTAGATTCACGAAGAACTATCGAATATTATTTTGAAAATTTAACTCAAAGTATTCTATCTGGTAAGACAGTTTTGGATGAGCGTCAATCTTCAGAATTGTTAAAAATCATCAGTATTAAATGTGGAAAAACTTGTCCAAAACAACTTGCTCACAATTTAATGACACTTTATGAAGGTTATAATAAGAGAATTGAGCCTGATTTAGTGGCAGCGGAATATTTTGTAAAATCTAAATATAAGTATTTTTCCTATTTTGATACATCTGAATGTGAGCAAGAAATCAAAAGAATTACCGATAAAGTTGGTCAATTAAGAGATGCCAAAGTCACTCCGGAGATGGCTTTCGAACGATTAATTGAAGCGGCTAAAAAAGAACGTTATGCACTTTATTATATTCAAGGTTTTAGTGGTGATAAGAAGTATATGCACTATGAGTTATTAGAAATTTATTTTGAGTTATATTCAAAATTTAAGCCAGAATTCATAAATGCTTTGCGATATGCCATTATTCAAATACCGCAAGATTATGTCATGTCAATCAAAAGCGAAGATGTCCCTTCACCTCGCCAATTAGGATTGTTCAGTGATGATAAGGAACCTAAGAAAGAGAGTAAAGTTGCGACATCAGAAAAGCAAAATCTTCGTCTTTAGTTGACAAATTATTTCATGGACGTCCTTAGGTAAAGGGAGTAAAGCTATGTTTAGCGAAATGAGCCTTCAAATAGCTAAAACATCGCTTAACCCCCTTTCTCTTTTAGGGAAAAAGCAGAACTTTGCATGGTGGTTCTGATCTTATTTTGGGTAGAATTTCATCCTATGATCAAGCTTCAGTTATAGCTAAGTTAGATTTGACAACAAAATCAATTAGTTATAGCTAAGCTAGATTTAATACCAAAATCAAATTGACTTTATCATAGCTTTAACATCTTTTGGCTCTTCTTTTGATTTTTCTATAGCAATGCTTTTCAGCTAAATCGATATTTGTTATTTTTTTCTCCTCTGGATTTGTTGCTTTTAATTTAATTTCATCTATACGAGTGAGCATTTGATTACATCCTAAAATGATTATTATTATTTATTGATGTTTCTATCAAAAAAAGTATTTCAGATCAACACACAACTGAATATTTCAAATGTTATAATAAAATAAGGATATAAATTCACCGATGCCAGGAGTTTAATATGATTTTATTATGGGCAATAATATTTTTGGTGGTCGCATTAGGCTTATTTATTTTGGCATTTGGTGGGATCGCAATAGCCATATCTTTCTTCGCGAAATTCCTCTTCCTTTTATCATTAATCTGTTTTTTGATTGCTCTAATTTTAATTATTATAGAAAAAAAGCAACAAAATGATAAAATTCCATAATTTCGTTAATCCTATATCCGCTTCGCCAATTAGTTCGATGGGCTGTTTATAAAATTTTATACCAGCCTACATATTGATTTATCGGCCACTCTAACACATATTTATATCCAGTCCTTTATTGATTCTGTCGGACTAGATATAAGTGCGATTTTTGCGGTGAATAAGCATTTAACCTACGCATAAAATGCAGTGAATATTTTGACAATGCGGCGAATAGCAGCTATAATCTCCTTATAAAATGCGGAGATTGCATGTATATTCATGAACGTAAAGATTGGCCAAATTTCTCATGGGATCAAGCTAAGTTATTGGGTCTTCTGGCAGAAGTGCGCTTTCTCCAAGGGAGATTATTAGGCCGTATGGAAACATTGGGTTTTCAATTACGGGAAGAAGCTACGCTTCAGATATTAACCCAGGATGTATTAAAAACCAGTGAAATTGAAGGAGAGAAACTGAATACTGATCAAGTGCGTTCCTCTATTGCAAGACGATTAGGTCTCGATATCGGGGCTTTGCCGCCCAAAGATCGTAACGTAGAAGGTATCGTTGAAACTATGCTGGATGCCACTCGTCATTATAGTGTTCCACTCTCTAAAGATAGACTATTAGGATGGCATGCAGCATTGTTTCCAACAGGCAGAAGCGGAATTCAATTGATTTCAGTTGGAGATTGGAGAACGGAAGTGAGTGGTCCAATGCAGGTTGTCTCGGGTTTTTACGGGCGAGAGAAAATACATTTTTAAGCTCCTTCAGCAGATCGACTAAAAAAAGAAATGACCCAATTTATAAAATGGTTTAACAAATCGAAAGAAACAGATTTAATTATCAAATCTGCATTAGCACATTTTTGGTTTGTGACGATTCACCCATTTGAAGATGGGAATGGACGCATTGCACGTGCTTTAGCTGACATGCTTTTAGCACGTACAGAGAACAGTAAGCAACGTTTTTACAGCATGTCTTCTCAAATCCAGCGTGAAAGAAATGCTTATTACACAATTTTGGAAAAGTCACAGAAAGGATTACTGGATATAACTTCTTGGATTGAGTGGTATTTGAATTGTTTGAAACGAGCTATTTTGGCATCTGAAGAAACGTTGCAAACAGTGCTTACGAAATCTAGTTTTTGGGATGCTCACAAAGGTGAAATATTTAATGAACGGCAACTTTCTATGATCAATCGTTTATTCGATGGTTTCGAAGGAAAACTGACTTCTTCAAAATGGGCAAAAATAATGAAATGTTCTCAAGATACAGCATTAAGAGATATTAATGATTTATTGATGCGAAAGATTTTTACAAAAGAAGAAGGAGGTGGAAGAAGTACAAGTTATATAATAAAAACTAATTAGCACATCACACCTTCATTTCAGAAGTACCCTACGTATACTCAACTCAATGTTAAAGATAATTTTTCTTCACATTTCGCATTTTTAACTGACCTTTCAAACATCGGCGATAATTTTTCTGAAACATTCATTTTGTGAATATCACATAACAATTCAAGTGCTTTTGTTTCTTTGCAGTCGGGAATATTCAACCAATACTTGTCATTGCAAATCATATGCGAAGGTTTGCTAGGATCTTCTGATAAATCTTTTAGGCTAGGTGCTAATTGACTCATGATAGCAACCCGTTCTGGATAATTTGCTCTCTTGGCTAATGAAAATAAAATTGACGCTGTTGCTCTTGATACCGAAGCAGAATATTGAATTGCCTTCTCAGATTTATCCTCTAAGAATTCAGCTAGCATGAGATTAGCCCATTTTGAAATGTCATCCAACGGAATATGATTGACACAGTCTCTTAAATCACAAAAAAAGTAAAATCTTGCTCTTCCAAACTCATTGTCTTACATAATTCGAACATTTTATTAAAGATAATGTTCCAAAATTCTTTTGGAATTAATTCTTTCCAAGTAAGAATATTCCTATGCTGATCAGAGAATTTTTGGTTCCGAAAAAAATCTCTATTTTTAAAGTCTAATTAAGGAGCTTAAATCAAAAATTTCATCTAATTCTGATAATTTTAAATGTTTTACAATAGTTGGATTTAAATTTTCTGCATATTTATAATAAAAACCAAAAAAGACGCGCAATACCTTACAGAATTCATAATCTAAAGGCCTGACTTTTTCATAATTATTTAACTCGATAATGAATTTCTCAAGCGTTAATTTTTCTAACGGCGCTGCGCGTTTTTTTTCTTCTTGTGGTTCTTTAGTTTCAACCTTTGGTTCTTCATAGAGATATTGATTGAAAGCTTCGTTATCAAGCAAGGATAAAGCGTTTTTTAAAAGAATTGATGGAGTAGTGGCGTCAGGTGCTGATTTTTTTTCGATAGCAACAAACTGGCCACAGAATTCTTTAGCATTACGCGGGGAGTCACTTTATAAAAGGCGCATTATCTCACCCAGTCAATAATAAAACAATACTGAATGAATTAATTAAACTTTGATTTTCTATAATATAAACCCGACTTAAATTAAGCTTTTTTTTTGTTCTTATTTATAGCATAATTCGTAATATTAAATTTAAATTATGATCATTAAATAATCAAATTAATAAAAACTCATCCCAATTTTATGGCAAATTAAATTATGCAATCGCACACTTATACATATCATTTAACTCCCCAAGAACTGAAAAAAACTGAACATACTTGGCTCAAAGATGAAGCAAAACGGTCTAATGATTTTTGCTACACCCGTGAGGATAAAAGGTGCGATATCAATGATGAAATACGAAAAAATCTAGAAAATGGCAGTTTTGGTGGATTTAATGGCAGTTATTCGTTTGCAAAGCAAGTAGATAAAAAAGATATCACATTTAAGCTTAATACCATCTTTCCTGAGCTAACATGTGAAGATGGCAATAATAAATTAATAAAGCATTTAAGCTCAGGACCTTTGAATTTAATTTATCAAACATTAACAACTTATTTTGCAAATAAAAAATCAGATCTCAAAATTACTTTGAATGAAGAATTAGACGATGATGTTTTTTTTCAAGAAATTCATTATGACAGAGAGCATGGCAACATTATTCAAAAATTAAAAATTGCAAATATCCCATTATTAAATAATGACGGAAAATGTATTGGCTACATTAGAAATAAATTATCTGATAAACCATCTGAATTTATTTTTCAATTAACAGATAAGGGTTTTAAATTAACCTCAATAGGTACTGATAGCAAATTAATTCATGATATCTTCAAAGGAATTGCGCCTATAGATCAATTAAGTCTTTGTGAAAAATACCAAGATGAAATATTTTGGCTACAACCCGAAGAAGAGGAAACTTTACAAGATTCAAAAGATTACGATCAAGATATAATAGAGCGACAAAATCGACAACAAATTGAGGGATGTCAATCAAGACTTAATTATATTAGAAATTTTTCTGATAATATTTACATACCATATCAAAAGATTTTAAATAATTTAAGAGATCTCAAAAACGAAAATCAAATCGGCAGATTATTATTAGAGTTAGAACAAATTCGATTGGATATTGAACATTTTAGAGACAATGCGCAATTAGAACAAGAATCAGCAATAAATTCCTGTAAATTAGCACTAAATATTTTAGCTGAGGCGAGCAATTCCACTCAATATCTGTTTATGCAAGAAACAGCAAAAAAAGCACACGAACAAGCTAAAACAGAATTCGAATCATTAAAAACAAAAAAACAGATTGATTTTAAGCAAATTCGTGACTTGACTGCAGCAACTATAGAATCTGCAACTGTCGTTAATAAACCTCATGACGCAAATGCAATTCAACGTCTCAATCAAGCTACAGATTCACTACCTAAACCAAGTAAAGCATTTCATTGTTTCAAATGGGTTAGCTTTGTTGCAACTGTAGCATGTATTGTTGCAATGCCATTTACAGCTGGATTAAGTTTGTTTGGATTAAGCGCTGTAGCATGGCTTGGCATTTCAGCAGGCTTCACATTTGGTATGGGACTGGGAGCTCTCTGGGCTGCGAAGCCAAGCAAAATGACCAATGTTTTTTTCAAAGTGCAGAGCGCAGCAAAGGAAGGTACTGATAAGCATAATGATTTGCAAATGTCTGATATAAGGCCATTAAGCAATTAAACCTTTTTATAACTCTATCGGAACGTTTAATAATTACATGTAAGGGGAAGAGGAAATCATCTCCCTTAATTAAAAATAAACAGGTTTGTTCTTAAGACCACGAGAGTTTAGAACAAGAATTACGGTCTTAGCTTACTAAAACCAGCACGGCTATCTGCTTCTTTTGATCCTGGAAGTAATTCTTCTCTAAATTTTTCGGCAAATAAAAGTTGATCCAGTGTGTATTGATATCGTTTGCAAGTGCTTTCATTATCTAATTTAAGCGCATCTTCAATAGTAAGTTGTTTCCATATAATATCATCATATATATATTTAATATCAAAAATTTTTGCTTGACTGCTAGTTAACGTTAACGCTGTTTCTAATGATAGACTACCTTCTTGAATCAGGTAATAAACACCCCAAAAATCTAAAGCACTACGTTGACTGCTAGTGAAAAATTTCGCTTTTTTTCTTACTTCTTCATTGTGCGCAATTAAATTATCAACCCAGGTTGGGTCTTCATGCTGAGGTTTTACTTCTTGGAAT
>JANWKO010000282.1 GCA_025451335.1 Gammaproteobacteria bacterium | reverse complement strand
GTATACCTTGTTTGAGTGATAATGCGGACATACCAACGGCATCTAAAAATTCATGATGTCTATATTCATGACTCATGCCTTTTTCTTTCCAGGCTACCCAATTCAAACAAAGTGCTGGCAATCCTCTGCTACGTCTAAATTCAGCAAATCCATTTAAAAATTCATTAGCCATTGCATAAGCACTTAACCCACTGATTCCAAAATAGGGCACGGCAGCGATAGAAGAAAATATCACAAAACAATTTAAGTCTACCTTTTTAAATATTTCGTGTAAGACTAATGCACCTTGCATTTTGACTGATAAAACATGATCCAAAGTCAACTTATCCATTTTGGCAATAGAAAGAGTATCTGTGGTGATTCCCGCTAAATGAAAAATTCCCTTTATTGGTTTTTTCCACATTTGTTCAACGTCTTTTACTATCTTTTGAATTTGATTTTTTTGCGCTATATCAGCGGCAATATATTGAATATTAGCACCTGATTTTTCTAGTTCACTTAATATTGAAATCTTTTCTTTAAGAAAATTATCAGAAATATTTTGCCATTCGGAACGATTCGGCAATTGAGTTGTTCCTATTAATAATAAATATTTTGTTCCCTCATTAATTAATAATTTAGCTACCTCTCCTCCCAACCCACCTAGTCCACCAGTAATTAAAGCTGTTTCTGGAGCTCGCCAATGCGAACTTTTTATTCTATCAATTTCTGATAAATACTGTTCTAAATGAATGGTATATCGAGAATCTTTTCTATAAGCAATGTGATTCTCTTCTATGTGAAAATTGCTGATTTCTTTATTGATAAATTCAGATTCTTTTGCAAAATTAATATTAGTATCTAAATCAATTAATAACGTGCGAAATTCAGGCTGTTCTAGCATGAAAATTCGAGTGAGAGACCATAAATGATGTTGCCATATTTCAATCGGGTCACCCGATCGAATTGCTTGACTACCCCGTGTTATTAAACAAAATAATAAATTATTTTGCCATTTATTTTGTACCAATGCTTGAAATAAAAATAATAACTTATCACTATGCTCTGCTTTATTGCTAAGAATAGTTAAGTCATTTTCTTCTGTATCTGGGATTTCACCAGGAAAATCTGCCAAATATATTATCCCTTGCAATGGTTTTTGGTATCTTGAATGAATTTCTAGTATGAATTTATTGAAATCAACGTGCTGTTCTGGGTTAATATAAAAAGTATTGTTATCTATTTTTTGATATGATTTTCCAGAAAAACAATATATGCAATTTTTTCTACTTAACTTATTTTGTAAATGTAAACCTAGTAATGTATCACTAAATATTACCCATAAACCTTCGTTAGTATTATTGGAAACTTGAGAATTTTGTTCAAGAGGTTTTGT
The DNA here is from genome assembly GCA_025451335.1 of Gammaproteobacteria bacterium. Classification (GTDB taxonomy): domain Bacteria; phylum Pseudomonadota; class Gammaproteobacteria; order DSM-16500; family DSM-16500; genus JAJPGW01. Next base: position 4,403 of record JANWKO010000282.1, on the reverse strand, counting down.
ATCCCATCGTGTACAATATAGCCAGTTGTCGATATCAGCTGTGCTTTTAACTGTATCTATTGCTGAGGCCTGAGTCATATGTTTTGTAACATTTTTTCCATTAACTTTTATATTTTCGTTTTCAGTATTTTTTGATAAATATGTTGTTTTATCTGCATTTATTGTCGTTAAAACATCTTTTGAAATAGTTGAATCAATTTTATTTCCATAGTTTGAAACAATTTCTGTTTCTTTTATAGCAAACCAACAGCGGCGTTTCGCAAATGGATAAGTTGGAATATGTACTTTTTTGGGTATTTCTTGAGTATAAAGTTTTTCCCAAGGGATTTTAAATCCTTGGACCCAATTTTCTATCAATTGTACATAATTATTTTGATGAATTAAATTCTCTAAATTTTCAAGTTGTTTTTGTTGCGATTTGACATATTCATTTATCCACACATCATTCGTTTTTATATTCAAATTGCTCATAATGGATGTAATCTTAGCTAATAAATCTTCACCTGATGAAGCTAAAATAGCACACCTTGATGGCATACTTTCTCTACCAACTTGTGAAGTATAACAAACTTCTCTTAACCATTGTTTATCATGATGACTTGTCTCTTTACTTAAGAAGGTATGAACTATTGTTAAATATTCTTGCAAACGTTCTTGATTTAAGGCAGATAAAAGGAAAATAAAAGGCATTTTCTCATCGAATAGAGAAATTGAATCTTCTTTATTTAGATATTCTTCAACTATTAAATGGACATTGGTTCCACCCGCACCGAAAGAACTCACTCCTGCAATTCTAGAATGACCTGCTGGAGGTATCCATTCGCTCACTTCTTTTTGCACATAAAATGGTGTTTGTTGAAAATTAATAAATGAATTTAATTTGTCAGAATGGATTGATGGAACCAATTTTTTGTATTGCATTTGTAATAAAACTTTTGCTACTTGAGAGATACCAGCAGCAGATTCTAGATGTCCGATATTTGATTTGACAGAGCCAATAGCACAAAACTGTTTGTCTTGGGTATATTGTTCAAATGCTTCCTGTAATCCTCGAACTTCAATTGGATCTCCTAACGACGTACCTGTACCATGTGCTTCTATATATGATATAGCGCGCGGATTAATATGTGCTTTAACTAGTGCATCTTTGATCACTTTAGCTTGTGCTTTTGGATTTGGCACAGTATAACCACTGGTTTTTCCTCCATGGTTCATACTACTGCTTTTAATGACACCGTAAATTCGATCTTTATCCTTAATTGCCAATGCTAACGGTTTAAGTAATACGCTGCCAACACCTTCGGAAGGAACATACCCTGTTCCACCTTCAGCAAAGCTATTACAACGCCCATCATCAGACATGAAATTAAATGTGCCAAGGAAATGAAATTTACTTGGATGGAGAGATAAATTGACTCCACCAGCAATCGCCGCCTTGCATTCGCCATTTATTAAACTTTCACATGCTAAGTGGATGGCTGAAAGAGATGAGGAACAAGCGGTATCGATTATAAAACTGGGGCCCGTTAAATTAAGAAAATATGATACCCTATTTGCAACCGAAAACATTTGACTATCTATAGGTACACGATTCCCTTTGCTCCATTCATCTTCCATACAAACAGGATAGTAGTTATACGTGACGCCTACAAAAACACCAATTTCATTATTAGACGTACTTTGTAAGCTCTCCCGTGTATATCCCGCATCTTCTAACGTAGTCCAAACAGATTGTAAAAAAATGCGTTCTTGAGGATCCATTAAAGCGGCATCATGAGGTGAAATATTAAAAAATAATGGATCAAATTTATCTACGTCCGGTATGAAACCACCATATTGAAAATATTTTTCTTTACCTCCAACCATGACAGGATAATCTTTGTAATTCCAACGATCTTTTGGAATCTCGGTAATACAATCCTTTCCAGCAATTAAATTTTCCCAAAATTCATCCATATCTTTGGATAAAGGAAAAATACCGCTTAATCCAATTATTGCTATATCATTATTTGATAACGAGTCTTCTGGCAAATCTGGTGTGGAATACATTAAAATTTGTTTTTCTTCAGGCGCAGTTAGAGGCTGATTGATTAACGTCTGCAGTTTTTCAGAATGGTTTTTTTGTAAATAATCAGTTAAATCTTTTAATGTATTATATTCATATAAAATTGTTTTAGAAATAGGACTAAAATCTTGCTCTAACCGATCGGTAATTTCCATTCCAAGCACAGAATCGACACCATATGTTTCATAAGTTTGGTTCGCCTGAATTTGCTCAGCTGGAATTTGTAACACATTAGCAAAAATATTTTTTAAATAATCTACTGTTATGTCAACAGAAGAAACATTTGCATTTTGCTTTATTGGCATAGATTGTTGTTGAGCAGGTTCTGATACTTGCAAGGTTGAAACATTCTTTGGCGTTTCTGCATCAAACCAATATCGTTGTTTGATAAAAGGATAAGATGGTAGTGAATGCAATCTTTGATTATTTTCGTTCTTATGCAAAGGATACCAATTAATTGGATAATGTTTCACATACAAATCACCGAGAATAAATAATTTATTTCGATAATTCTGTATATCTTCATTATCATAATGACTTAATGCATCCATCGTTGTCTTATAAATTTCATCAATGACAGGTCCACTCAAATTTATTTCAGTAGATACATTTTTTATAAAATTTTGCGGTGTTTTGTTATCAACGAATTCTTGTAATGAATTTAATAATTCTTCTAATGAATTAACTATGAATGCACAACGAATGGGAAAATGCGCACGACCAGCATTTAATGTAAAACTTAACGATTCCAGATTAATTTTAGAAAAATTGTGTTTTATCCACTCATATAGATCAACAATTTTTCTATTTAAACTTTCTTCTTGTTTAGTCGATAATGTTATTAAGTAATAAGGTTTCGATTGCGCGGTATCGGTTTTCTTTTGCTGTGGAGCTTCTTCTAATACAATATGAGCATTGGTGCCACCAAATCCAAATGAGCTCACCCCAGCTCGCCTGGGTATTTCTGTGCCCATTTGATCTTTTAAACGAGGCCATGACTGAGTCTGACCAATTATATAAAATGGACTGTTAGCTAATTCAATATATGGGTTTAATTCTTTAAAATGTATATTGCCTGGTATTTTGGCATGCTGCATAGCTAATAAAACTTTAATGATGCCAGCAATACCCGAAGCAGGTTCCAGATGTCCTATATTGGTTTTAACTGATCCTAAGCCACAAAAATTTGTCGATTTGAATTCCGGAATTAAAATTTGGAAAACTCTTTTTAATCCTTCTACCTCTACAGGATCCCCTAATTCAGTTCCTGTACCATGTGCTTCAATATAGGTAACTGTGGCTGGATTTACATTAGCTTGGGTGTAAGCTTTAACTAATAATTCGCTTTGTGCTATCGCATTAGGTGCCGTTAAAGATTGTGCTTTACCACCATGATTAACTGCGCTTCCTTTTATCACGCCATAAATATGGTCTTTATCTTGTAAAGCTTGAGACAGTGGTTTCAATAAGAGAGCAGCAACCCCTTCTCCTTTTACATATCCGTTAGCTGATTTATCAAATGTTTTGCATCGGCCATCAGGTGATAATGCGCCAAGTTGACTCGTAATGACATACGTATCTGGATCGAGTACTAAACTGACCCCACCCGCAACGGCTAAGGAACATTCACCCTCTCGAATTGAATTGATGGCTCGGTGAATAGCGACGAGCGAACTTGAGCAGGCTGTATCAATCGCTTCACTAGGCCCATGCCAATTGAAGAAATACGAAACACGATTTGCAATAACACTATGTGAATTGCCTGTTGCAATAAGGCCATGAAAATCCTTATGCTGTTTTGCAATTAAGGTATGATATTCAGTAAATTCAACTCCTGCAAAAACACCTATGTTTTGATTAACAAATTCAAATGGATTATATCCCGCATCCTCAATCGCTTTCCAAATTATTTCTAAAAATAGTCGCTGTTGGGGATCCATAAGATTAGCTTCGCGTGCGGAAAGATTAAAAAATCCCGCATCAAATTGATCAAATTCATCAATAAAACCACCCCATTTGGAATTGGTTTTATTCGGGTTATTTTTGGCATCTCCATAATATTGATGCCAATCCCATCTTTGTATTGGGACTTCCGTTACAAGATCTTTACCAGCTTGCAAATTTTCCCAAAAGACATCTAAATCAGGTGATTGGGGGAAGATGCCACTCATGCCTATAATTGCAATGGATTCTTGATTATTTTCAGAAACTGGAATCGATTCTTTATGTTTTGTGGGTTGATATTTTTCAACAGCTAAAATAGATGTCGAGTCTTTTTTTGCTTGAATATTTACATCAGGAATTTTATTACTGGGATGTTCTACTCCGGATTGTTGTT
>JANWKO010000281.1 GCA_025451335.1 Gammaproteobacteria bacterium | reverse complement strand
TAATGTGCCTAGTTTTAAAATCTGCGGAGGTAAGCATGAGGAAATTAGTTTTATCGATTGGCGCACTGCTTTTAAGTTTTAATGCATTAGCCGCATCCCCTCATAATTTAAGTTCAGCTATCTTAAAGGCCACAAAAACTCACGCAAATGTGATAGCAATCAAAACATCTTTTCCAATGACATATGGTGGACAAGATATTTCTCGCCCTTTATTTGCAACTGCAAATGAATCTGTTTGGGCTGGTCAACGTGCATTTGTTGGTTAAGTAAGTTTCAGAAAATAAAAAAGGCTCCTATGGAGCCTTTTTTATTTGTGTACGTTATTGGTGTGTACGTTATTGGGATGACACAACAATCTTTGCTCCTCTCAGCAAGCTCTGCTTATAAAGCTCATACTCCATTAAGCCTTGAGTATTTTGAACTTGTTCTGAGAATAATTGTTTTTGTTCTGGTTTAGCTGAGCCAGCACGTATATCTTTTAAGCCTATGATAGCAAAACCATTTGGCATTTTTGTTATATCATATGACATTTTATTATTGTCATGGGGCCTTGGCATCGCAAAAGCCGTTTCAAGGATTGCTGAGTCAACTTTATTAGCATGTCGACTAATAAAACCCAAAGAATTCCAGTAAAGATGGTATTGCTGCGCTACTTGATTAGGGTCCATTCCGGACTGAAGCTTTTGTTTTATCTCAGTAGCTAATCGTTCCGCACGAGCATCTATCTCAACAATTTTTAATTTATCATTAATCTGTTTTTCTACCGTTTTTAACGACAACAAAGCCGCAGGTTTGTGGGTTTTAATGCGTAAAACAATAGCATCATCACCTGCGATTTGAATCACATCACTATTATTATTTAAGCTCAACACATCATTACTAAATGCTGCTTCACGGATTTTGTTATTCTTAGTTACATCCTTGCCGCCGTTTTCTTTGGTAAATAATTCACTTGTATTAATCGTTAAGCCTAATGCCTTTGCGGCAGAATCAAGTGAATCAGGATGTTCATAGGTTAAATTAGCTAATTGTTCGCGCATGTTAGCGAATTGTTCTTCCGCTTTTTGACGTACATAATCTTGTTTGATTTTATCTTTTACTTTGTCGTAAGGTTGGATTTCAGCCTGTTTTATATCAATTACTTTTAAAATAACAAACCCTTTATTGGCTTGAATTGGATGCGCAACTTGACCTACTTTTGTTAACGTTGAAAGAGTTTTTTGGAACTCTACCGGAACTTGATTAAGAGTTACCCATGCATTTGATTTTTCATCGCCCTTTTGTAAAGAAAATTCATTTACCAGTTTATTCAATACTTCCCCTTGGTTTGCTTTTTGAAAAACTTCACCTGCCTTCTTTTCAGCAGTAGTGAGCTCTACCTTAGTTGCATTCGCAGGGACGGGCACTATGACACTTTCTAAAGACCATTGCTTTGGGCGAGCATAGGAATTGTTGTTATCATTATAAAAAGACTTAAGTGTATCTTCAGTGGGGTGAATGCTATTCATTAATTGATTAAGAGTTAACTCTATATAATCAATGTTAACTTGCTCTGGTGTCTTAAATTCATCTTGGTGGCTTTTATAATAGGCTAAAATTTTATCTTCTGAGATTTGTATAGGTTGTTTAGCAACGACCTGCAATGGCAAAATCATATATTGAATATTACGTTCTTGATTAACTAACGAAACAGTTTCAGCACTTTCGTTCGGTAGTGCAAAAGATGTAAAAATAATTCCTAACCGTGGTTGGTCGATTAATAAACTAGTACGAATTAACTCAAAAAAATCATTTGCATTATATAGTGTCGTTTCCAACAATTGTTGAAAACGCTCAATTGAAAATTCACCATTAACTTGAAATTCAGTCATACCCGCCAAAAAATTATCCACTTGACGTGACGAAATTTGATAGCCTTGGGAAAGAGATGCATTTTTTAACACTTGCATGTTAATTAATGATTGTAGTGCACGTTGTTTAAGATTTGCTTCAGCTTGTTCAGATAATTGATAGCTAGAATTACTTTGCATTTGTAACTGGCGATGCAATCTTTCGTAAGCATCATTTAACTGACTTTTTGTTATGTCTTCACCATTTACTTGAGCAATAGAAGAATTACTTCCACCGCCACCTAAATAGCTATGTATTCCCCATAAGGCAAAAGAAAGGATGAGCAATGAGATAATAACCCCTGCTATCCAACCCTGTGTATTATCCCGAATACTTTGAAGCATGTTTTTATTTCATCGCACATTATAAAAATGGCGGAGTGGACGGGACTCGAACCCGCGACCCCCGGCGTGACAGGCCGGTATTCTAACCAGCTGAACTACCACTCCTAAACTATCGTCACTATTAAATCACATAAGCTTTACGATTATGTTGATTTATGGTGGGTGCTGAGGGGTTCGAACCCCCGACCCTCGCCTTGTAAGGGCGACGCTCTCCCAGCTGAGCTAAGCACCCGCTTTTTACTACTAAGCAGTTTCTTCTTTATTAACAGAATCCTTAACAGCTTCTTTCAATGCCTTTCCAGCCTTGAATCCAACAACCTTAGCTGCTTTAATCTTTATTTCCTCTCCGGTTTGAGGATTACGTCCCTTTCGAGCCGCTCGTTGTTTCACAACAAACGTGCCAAAATTTACTAATACAACTGGTTCATCTTTTTGTAGCGATGAAGCAATCGCTTCTAACAGTGCACCTAATGCTCGTTCAGCAGACGCTTTACTCACCTCTGCCTTGTCTGAAATATGTTCAATTAGCTCAGCTCTATTCATATGTCCTCTACTTTAAATCTATCCTTGCTGTTAAAAATATTATTCTCTGTAGGGTCAGATGATAATTCAACGACCCTATCGCACACCCTTGAAAGAGCTTTGTAAGTCGGCTGCGATTTGAAGTGTGATTTATACCAACAGGGGGAAACTCAGTCAAGAAATGTTTGAAAAACTTTTACTTTTAAATTTCGCAGAATCTATTGACTTTACCAGAATAAGCTGGAAACCCTTGTTAATTACCTATTACGCCCTCACTACCTGTATAGCATCAATCCAACTAAAGCCAGTTTCGGTTAGGAAGTGAATTTAAACCAAGTATTAAATCCATTTCCAAACCGGAACAGCACTACAATACAAAAATTCAGCTCTTAATGAGCTCGATCACGACGCTCGTCCTTTTTTACCTTTTTTTGCGAATCTGAGACGATTGTTTTTAATTTTTTTTGTTTGCCCGCAACACGATTTGGATAACCATTCAAAGCATAGGTAAGAACTTCATCAATCCATCGTACTGTTTTAATATTAAGATCTTTTTTAATATTATCAGGAATCTCTTTAAGATCCTTTAAGTTTTCCTGAGGAATTAAAACGTTTTTAATATTACCTCGGTGTGCTGCCAATAACTTCTCTTTAATGCCTCCCACTGGTAAAACTTCTCCTCGCAGAGTAATTTCACCTGTCATTGCAAAATTAGCACGCACTGGAGTATGTGTCATCACTGAAACAAGCGCAGTACACATGCTGATACCCGCACTAGGTCCATCTTTTGGTGTGGCACCTTCAGGAACATGGATATGAATATCATGCTTTTCAAAGAAGTTTTTGGGTATACCTAACAACGGGGCGCGAGAGCGAACAACAGTAAGCGCAGCCTGTATGGATTCTTGCATAACTTCTCCAAGGTGACCGGTGTAAGTTGTCTTACCCTTACCCGGAACAGTAACTGCTTCTATTGTAAGTAATTCTCCTCCCACCTCAGTCCATGCCAATCCTTTCACCTGACCAATTTGATCTTTTTCATCTGCAACATCGTAGCGAAAACGCTTAACACCCAAGAAAGATTCCAAATCTTTTATTTCAATAAGCTTTTTCTTCTTAGATTTTTCATGCAACATGAGTTCTTTAACAAATTTGCGACATATCTTGGAAATCTCGCGTTCTAAATTACGCACACCTGCTTCACGAGTGTAATAACGCACAATATGTTGCACAACAACAGCAGGAATCTCAATTTCAGTTGCTTTTAATCCATTCGCTGTTATTTGTTTGGGTATCAAATGGCGCAGTGCAATATTAATTTTTTCATCTTCTGTATAACCCGGAATTCGTATAATTTCCATACGATCCCGAAGAGCTGGTGGAATTTCTAACGTATTAGCTGTTGCAACAAACATGACATCCGAAAGATCATAATCAACTTCCAAATAATGGTCATTAAATGCATGATTTTGTTCTGGATCAAGAACTTCTAATAATGCTGATGCGGGATCACCGCGAAAATCCATTGCCATTTTATCAATTTCATCTAATAAGAAAAAAGGATTACGAACATCCGTTTTTGAAATTTTTTGAATAATTTTACCAGGCATAGCGCCAATATAAGTTCTTCTGTGGCCTCTGATTTCAGCTTCATCCCGAATACCACCCAAGGACATACGAATAAACTTACGACCCGTGGCATTAGCAATTGATTGACCAAGCGATGTTTTTCCTACTCCTGGAGGACCCACTAAACATAAAATAGGACCTTTAAGCTTTTTTACTCGTTTTTGAACAGCGAGGAATTCTAAAATACGTTCTTTGACTTCTTTTAAGCCGTAATGTTCAGCCTCTAATATTTTCTCAGCTTCGATTAGGCTGCGACGCAATTTTGAAGTTTTATTCCATGGCAAAGATAACATCCAATCTAAATAATTACGGGAAACTGTCGCTTCAGCTGCCATAGGAGACATTAACTTCAACTTATTTAATTCAGTTAGACACTTAGCTTTCGCCTCCTCTGTCATGCCTGCTTCTTCTATTTTTTTAGCTAAAGCTTCATTTTCATTTGGGACTTCCTCGAGCTCACCCAGTTCTTTTTGAATGGCTTTCATTTGCTCGTTGAGATAATATTCGCGTTGTGTTTTTTCCATTTGTCGTTTAACACGGCCGCGAATTTTCTTTTCTACTTGCAAAAGGTCGATTTCAGATTCCATGACACCGACTAATTTTTCCAGTCGTTTGTGCAAATCAATAACTTCCAGAATCTTTTGTTTTTCATCAATTTTCAAGGAAAGATGTGCAGCAATGGTATCTGCCAATCGTGAACCGTCTTCAATAGCTAATACAGAAGCTAATATTTCAGTAGGAATTTTTCTATTTAATTTTACATATTGTTCGAATTGAGACTTCAATGATCGAATCATAATTTCATTTTCTAGTGATTCAATATTGGTGTCTTCAATAATTTCCACATCTGCTAAGAAATAAGCCTGATCACTTATAAAACGCACAATCCGAGCGCGTTTAACGCCCTCAATCAATACCTTTACTGTACCATCAGGCAGCTTAAGCAATTGCAAAACTGTTGCTAATGTCCCTACTCTATAAAGACCTTCTTCTTTAGGCTGATCTTCAGCTGGAGTGACTTGCGATGTAACTAAAATTTGTTTATCTGCTGCCATAGCAACTTCAAGAGCTTTAATAGATCGCTCTCGACCTACAAACAAAGGTACAACCATATAGGGGTAAACTACAACATCACGCAAAGGGAGGACTGGTACGCCTAAAATATTTTTTTCAGACATGCTGGCTGTCATATGAGTTCCTTAATGTTCATGTTTTCAAAAGAAGCTATGCTGAATCTGTTGCTGCAAAAGCTTGCTCCTGATTTTCGTACATGATTATTGGTTTAGACTCACCTTTAATCGTCGCTTCATCTACAATCACTTTTGCAACATGTTGCAATGAAGGAAGTTCGTACATGGTATCTAAAAGAACTTTTTCTAAAATTGAACGTAAACCACGTGCGCCGGTTTTCTTTTCTACACAACGATCAGCAATGGCTTGTAATGCTAGCTCACGAAATTCAAGTGTGGAATTTTCCATTTCAAATAATTTGCGGTATTGCTTTACTAATGCATTTTTCGGTTCAGTTAAAATAGTGACCAAAGCTTCTTTATCCAGTTCATGTAAAGTTGCAACTACAGGTAATCGGCCAATCAACTCGGGAATTAAACCATACCGAATTAAATCAGAGGGTTCGACTTCCTTGAGTAACTGATCAATTGTTTTAGAATCCTCTTTGCTATGTATTTCAGCAGAAAAGCCAATGCCCGTTTTTTCAGAACGATCACGGATAGTTTTTTCTAAGCCAGCAAAAGCGCCGCCACAAATGAATAAAATATTTTTGGTGTCGACTTGTATAAATTCTTGCTGTGGATGTTTGCGTCCACCCTGAGGAGGAACAGAAGCAATCGTCCCTTCAATCAACTTAAGAAGTGCTTGCTGAACCCCTTCACCTGAAACATCACGAGTGATAGATGGATTTTCCGATTTACGAGAAATCTTGTCGATTTCATCTATATAAACAATACCGGTTTGTGCTTTTGCAACATCATAATCACATTTTTGCAAAAGCTTTTGAATGATGTTTTCAACATCTTCACCAACATAACCTGCTTCTGTTAGCGTTGTTGCATCCGCTAAGACAAACGGTACATTTAATAACCGAGCCAAGGTTTCTGCTAATAATGTCTTACCACTACCAGTCGGTCCAATTAACAAGATATTACTCTTGTTAAGCTCTACATCATCTTTATTTTGATTTTTGCATCGCAAACGTTTGTAATGATTATAAACCGCGACTGCTAATGTTTTTTTTGCGTAAGATTGACCTACAACATATTCATCTAATGTTTTTCGAATTTCAATAGGAGTGGGAAGTCTAGGCAGAGCGTCACTAGCAGCTTGTGCTATTTGAGGATCTTCATTAATGATTTCATTGCATAATGCTACACATTCATCACAAACATAAACAGATGGGCCTGCAATTAGCTTTCGAACTTCATGTTGACTTTTTCCGCAAAAAGAACAATGAAGCACTCGATCTTTGCCACCTGTACCTTGATTTGCCATAATTTAAGACCTCTTTTTATCTACGTAATATTCATCAGATGGTGTCAATTTTTTAATTTTCAAGTCTCTTTCGAATCTTTACTATCTTTAGATTTACCTAAACTCCCTTTTCGATGTGTCATGATCTTATCGACTAAACCATACTCAACCGCTTTTTCTGGCCCCATAAATTTATCTCGGTCAGTGTCCTTAGCAATCACATCCTCATGTTGACCGGTGTGTTTAGCCAAAATTTTATTCAATTGTGCTCGAATTTTTAATGTTTCTTCAGCATGAATAGCAATATCAGATGCTTGGCCTTGTACGCCACCTAGTGGTTGGTGAATCATTACACGAGCATTGGGTAAACAATAACGCTTTCCAGCAGCGCCCCCTGTTAATAACAGCGCCCCCATACTGGCTGCTTGGCCAATACACATTGTGCTAACATCGGGCTTAATAAATTGCATAGTATCGTAAATTGCGAGTCCAGCAGTGACTACTCCACCTGGAGAATTAATATAAATTGAAATATCTTTATCAGGGTTCTCCGATTCTAAAAAAAGCAACTGCGCCACAACTAGATTAGAAACATAATCATCAATCTGTCCAACGAGAAATATAACGCGATCTTTTAATAAACGTGAAAAAATATCAAAAGAACGTTCGCCCCTAGCAGTTTGCTCAACCACAATAGGCACTAAGTTTGAACTGACTAACTTGTTTATTTCATTTCTATACATAGTCCTTCCTTATTTCTTATTTCTGTCATTTGCCCCTATCGTATGTTCTCACTTTCAGGGGCATGACGGAAGAAAATTTAAACAGCCTGATTAACCGTTATTAACTCAT
>JANWKO010000280.1 GCA_025451335.1 Gammaproteobacteria bacterium | reverse complement strand
TCTTATCAAATAATTCACGACTAAAATCAAAAGACATCATTAAATGCTTTTGCAAGTGACCAAAATCATCTGGCGAGTCTAAATATAAATTAACATGTATGTTTTGCGCTGAATTATTTTTATAAATAAAAGGAATGATTAACGATGCAAAATGCAAGCTTGCAGAACCTAAATAAGTCACGGGTTGAGAATTAATAGCACTCTGCATTCCCATATTTAAAGCACCTAATGCCTGTAAGGAAGGGATAGATGACAATAATGTTTGTTGATTGGCTGTAATATTTAAAGCTGTGCTTATTAACTCATAAGTGATACCGACTTGTAGTAAATTTTGATTGAATTCTGTTGCACCAATCTCCGCAATTTGCTGAGTAAATTGTAGCGCCCCCTGCTGTGGGGTCGTTTTTAACAAGCTTGTTTCATCAGCAAAAGCTAGTAATGGCATACATAGCAATGAAGTAATCATCATCTTATTCATATCTTCTCACCTTGCATTAATCACAAATCCACATTTATTTATTTCATCTTCGCAATCAAACTCATAGCGATTTATTTCACGCCAAGTTGCTTCGCCTGTTTTTTTCGCATCAAATGAAGCAAACACAGAAATAATAGCATTACTACCATTGGTTGAATAACGACAAATTAATGCATGTGAGCTTTCATTCCATTTAGCTTGTATAAATTTTCGAATAATGGGTGGCGATACGACATCACTAGGAATACTAATAGTCCACACTAATGACTGATTATCACTCCACCATTTACTTTCACCTGGCGCCATGAATTGTAATTGATTAAGCAAATCGGGAACATTAGGACAGGTATAAGTGACACTTTTTGCTTTGGTGGGCATCAGCAAACTCATTATGATCACCAACATAGCGATATGTATTGTGAGTTGGTATCCAGTCACAGCGTTTATGAATGCTCTAGGTAGTTTTAAATATTTAAATCTGCGAAAATTGATTAATCGTATCCAAATACCAATGACAACAAACACCACAACATAAATAACAGATGAAACACGAAATGGCAGACCACCAAATTCTATAAAGACGACACCTGCAATAATCAAAAAAACCAATATATTCGTAGTGGAAATTTTGCCGCCTTTAAGACGTACACGTTGATCTTCCGTCAACAACATAACCGTTTTGTTTATCCGGATTCTGCAAAAAACAATAACAGCGATCATTGCACTCAATAAAAACAGACTCACAAAGCATTACCTCAATCCTTAATATCAACTCTCATCATAAATGATTAAATGAATTTTTGACAATTGCTTTGAATATTGCCACCATGATATTTCGGAGGCCGAATTATGTTTGAAAAACGTTCTAACGAACAAGAAATCATGGATAATTTGCAACTCGATGATGCGGAACTTAACCGCAATCTAACCGAATTGGATAGATATAATCGCTTATTGGGTGGAACAAATGTTCTACTCAATGCACTTAATACTATTTATCATAAAAACAACAATTATATTACCCATCATAAAATCACTATTGCTGATTTAGGTTGTGGTAGTGGCGAATTAGTTAAAGCCATCGCTGCCTGGGCACAAGAAAATAAAATCAACGTAGAATTAAATGGATTTGATGCAAATAAAAATATCATTGAATATGCCAACACTCAAACCACTCCCAATCAACAGATTTCCTACAAAGTCATGGATATTTTTTCTGAAGAATTTAAACGCTTATCATTTGACATCATCACCATTAATAGTGTCACTCATCATTTTAGTGATGCAGCATTAGTAACATTATTGAAACAACTGAAACAACAAACCCGATTAGCCATTATCATCAATGACTTGCAACGACACTGGTTTAGCTATTTTTTCACTAAAATAATAACAAAGCTATTTTCCTTTTCTTATCTCGCTAAACACGACGCACCACTTTCTGTTTTACGTGCCTTTAAAAAGCAAGAATGGATTGCGTTACTGCATCAAGCTAATATTCAATCCTATCGAATTCGCTGGGCATGGGCATTTCGCTGGGAAGTCATTATTTCACTCATGTAGTGTTTTTGTACAAAACCTGCTATTTTATGAAAAGGACTCAATAATATCTCAAGGAGAGAATTGAAATGATGAAGAAAGCATTATTATCTATTTTTGCTTTAGCACCTACTTGTTGTTTTGCTTGGGGCTGGAGCTGTGGCCCATACGTTGGCGCAGGATTAGGTATCGATACGGCTGACTTTAAAGAAACGGCTTATGTCAGCCAACCCAGAAATTTTGAAGTAACCAACAAAACGCAATTAGCTGCACAAGGGGCGCTAGGAGATATATTTGCAGGCTATGGGATTCATAATAGCGTATTTTATATTGCTGGCGAATTGAATTTTAGTGCAAGCACAGCCAAATCGCATATTAGTAATGTAGAAACTTTGCATAACGCAACAGCAAATACCACCATCAGAATTAATCACAATTGGGGTATAGGTATTTTACCTGGCATATTACTACCACAAAACACTATTTTGTATGGCAGACTTGGTTATGTTAGAGGTCGTTTGCATATTCATACTTCCGATATTTCATTAGCTAGTATCCATTCCACTAGAGCAGGCGCGCGTATTGGTGTCGGTCTAGAAAAGTACATTTGCAGAAACTTTAGCTTAAGAGCTGAATATAGTCATATTGGCTATCGTCATCGCACGGGTAGAACCTTTGACGCTAATAGTGCGACAACCAAAAAAGCAAAGCTTTTCCCTCACACCAATCAGTTTGAGTTAGGGTTGAGTTATTGGTTTTGTTAATTTTTATTATTGGTGGATACGCGCAGCGCGTATCCACCAGCTTTTACATTTACTTAAACTGCCTTACCAATTCTTCTAATTCTTCCCAACGTTGATACAATCTTTCTAAATCCTTTTCCACTTCTTGTAATCGTTTTGTTCCATTAGCAACAACATCTTGTCCTTGCTTATAAAACTCTGCATCATTCATATGAGCATGAATATCATTCCGCTCAGCTTCAAGTTTTTCAATTTTTTTCGGTAAATCCTCTAATTCTTTTTGCTCTTTATAACTTAATTTACGCGCTTGTTTTCCTGCTTCTTTTGTCACTGATGATGAGACAACACCCACTTGTTGTGATTCCACATGAGCTTTTCGTTGCTGCAACCAATCTTGATAACCACCAACATATTCTTGAATTTTTCCACCGCCTTCAAACACTAAGGTACTAGTAACAACATTATCCAAAAATGCTCTATCATGACTGACAATCAATAATGTACCTTGGAAATTTGATAATAATTCTTCTAATAATTCTAATGTTTCTATATCCAAATCATTAGTAGGCTCATCCAACACTAGCAGATTTGCTGGCTGGCTAAATAATCTTGCTAACAATAAGCGGTTACATTCACCGCCTGATAATGCTTTTACTGGTGTCATAGCGCGCTGCGGCGTAAACAGAAAATCAGAAAGATAACTGATAACATGTAGTGATTTACCGCCAATCTCTATTGTATCTTTTCCTTCAATCACATTATCCATGACTGTTTTTTCAAGATTAAGTGCGGTCCTTAATTGATCAAAGTAAGCTATTTGTAATTTCGTGCCTTGTGTTACTACACCTTGTTCTGGCGTTAAATTTCCCAACAGAATATTTAATAATGTACTTTTGCCTACACCATTAGGACCAATTAAACCAATCCTATCGCCACGCATAATTCGAATAGAAAAATCATTCATGATAGGTTTATCACCAAAGTGATGTGACACATGCTTTGCTTCAACCACCAATTGACCGGATTTTTCACCTTCATTTAAATTGAAACTAGCTTTGCCCTGTACTTCTATCCGTTTAGCACGCTCAAATCTCATCGCTTTTAAGGCACGCACGCGACCTTCATTACGTGTACGTCGCGCTTTGATGCCTTGCCGAATCCAGCGTTCTTCTTGCACTAATTTTTTATCGAAATCTGCATTTTGTTTTGCTTCTGCGTGTAGCAATTCTTCTTTATACATTAAAAAAGCTTCATAATTACCCGGCCATGAAGTCAATTGACCACGATCTAATTCTAAAATACGTGTTGCTAATCGTTGCAATAAAGAACGATCATGCGTAATAAATAATATGGCCGTACCACAAGATAAAAGCTGTTCTTCTAACCATTGAATAGCCTCGATATCCAAATGATTTGTAGGCTCATCTAATAATAATAATTCGGGCGATGAAACCAATGCTTGTGCCAATGCTGCTCGACGCTGCCAACCACCAGATAGGTCTCCAATCGTTTGGTCAGGATTTAATTCTAAACGAGTTAAAATGGTTTTAATGTCTTGCTCAAACTGCCAACCATTTTTCGCATCAATGTTGCGTTGCAAGGTTTCCAACTGAGCTAAATCTTTTTCAGTATGGGAATGGGCAATTTTATTGATTAAGACATGATAATCCGCTAGCAATTTGCCTGTTTCAGCCAAACCTTCTGATACGAACTCATAAACTGTCATCGTCAAATCTTGAGGCAATTCTTGCATTAAACGAGATATGCGTAATGCCGGTTTACGCCAAACAGTACCACTGTCCGGTTTTATTGATCCATCAATGATTTTCAATAAAGAAGATTTACCTTCACCATTACGACCAATCAAACAAACTCGTTCACCGGGATTGATTTGCAACTTCGCTTCATCCAATAAAGGATTTAGCCCATACGCCAGCGATACATTATCCAAACTAATTAAATGACTCATAATGACCTTATAAAAATGTTTTTAACTTAAAACTAAGCCCGTATTTTGCGCAAATTTTACCCCAATTGATTTTGAAAGGAAATATTCACTGTATTTATTTACTTAATTGATAATTTGAGAGTTTTTTCTTTAGAAAGCAGTTTAACACTTAAAGCTAAGCGAATGTTAAAATGAAGATATATTAGAAGCGCAAAGGAGTGGGTTTATGCAAAGGCTAATTGCTAACAAGTTTTACGCTATCGCCAAAATCTCTCTTATCTTCGCATTATTTGGACTAACCCCGTCAGCATATGCAGAATACTATGTAGTAGGCCCTGGACCCGCACCCTGCTTTGGCGATTGTGGGTATGTGGTAACAACTAAAGCACGGTGCCATTATCGTTACCTTAAACGTCATAGACGTGGATGCCATTATCCTTTTTACACGGGTAGTGGACAGGAAGTGACATATGAATGGGTAACGTACGATAGATAAACCAAATATGCGCTATAAATCTGTGCAATCTTCGAAATTTTGGTGGATACGCGCTTCGCGCTTAATCCACCAAAGCAGTATCACATTACGTTAATGATCAAAATTTACATCCAATGAAAATTCACTAGGATCAAAATAGTCTTCACCTAACCATTCTA
>JANWKO010000279.1 GCA_025451335.1 Gammaproteobacteria bacterium | reverse complement strand
CAGATGACTGAAAAGCTTCTTCATACCCGCCTAAGGCCCTAGGAGGTGGAGCGCGTGACTCCCACGAACCGATCACTCTATCAATAAAAAGTTGCCTTTTCGCTTCTTCCCACGGTTGGGTTCTTTCCCTTGGATTAAGTCCAGAAAGAAACGTACTTGCAGGAGGAAATGGATAAAAACTAGATC
The DNA here is from genome assembly GCA_025451335.1 of Gammaproteobacteria bacterium. Classification (GTDB taxonomy): domain Bacteria; phylum Pseudomonadota; class Gammaproteobacteria; order DSM-16500; family DSM-16500; genus JAJPGW01. Next base: position 20,003 of record JANWKO010000279.1, on the reverse strand, counting down.
CTGATAAAGAAGAAAATCTAGATCTTGAAAATGTATCGGATGTTTGCGGAGACTCTGCTATTTTTAAAGCAAAAAGTAATTCACGTTTGGCATCAGTTCGTATTCTCCTTCCTGTATAATCTTTCTCGTCTGTTGCCTGAAATAACTTTGCCATAGCCTTATAATCTCTTTCTCCTTCTCCGAAGAATAGTTTATTTAAAAATTCAGATCCTAAATTTTCTGTTAGGAAAGATTTAATAAGATTATCAGGCAAATTTATTAAAACACTATTTAGATCTTCAATGGTTTTAAGTCTGTCACGTATTGCGTCATTGCCCAAGAATTTAATAAATTTTTCCAATTTATCACTTCTATAAGCTAAACGCTCAAATACTTGTCCTAGATCTTCACCATTTATATTTGACGTTAGAATATCTTCTTCTAAAAAATTTAAAATTTCTTCATAATGACTTTCAGGCCAATTATCAAGCAATCCGCCTAAATCTGAAGACTTACAAAATTTCACAAGAAATGTTTTTCCAGTTCGTTTAAGGAAAGAGGTAATAGCATTGTCTGGCAACAAGGCAACGATTCTACCAATTTCCGAAGCCGTTTGACATTGAAAACTCAAACGGCTGACAAATGCTTCTCGATGTTCGCAAGGTAGTTTCTCCATGAAATAACAAGTTTCCTTCTCAACCCAATTCTGCCATTGTTCTGGTGACAAATCATTTAAAATACTGAAGCGCTGATCCTCAGGAAAAAATGAGAAAGCTATAACTAACTTGTCTGCATCTTTAATCTCTTTGGTTATCTTAGACTTTTCTATTTTATTTAAGAGAATTGCTCTGTTTTTTTGATTCATCAAATGTAAACATTCAATCATACCAAGAGAAGAGGTCTGATAAATTTCAATTAATCTTAATGTAGTATTTTCTTTAAGATGGTCAGCAAATGCATTATGAAAATGAATTAAGATACGCACATTATCACTAGTAGATTTATCAATAATCCAATTTAAAAAACCGTCCATTTGATCTGTCTGAATTTTATTAAATTTTTCCAGAGCCTTGTTGTCATCCATCCATAGAATATGAACAAAGTCGGAAAAACCTGAAAATCCAATTTCTTTAAAAAATTCGATTAACTTTTCTGGGGGAATTAACGAAAAAATTGCTGGTATATTTTTGTCAGTTAATTTTACTTCTTTCACATAACGAAATAAGAATGGAAGAATTTCATCGGGAGCAAATAATGCTACTAATTTAGTTAATTGATTAGAAGAAATTTCCATTAAATTAAGACGATTCAAACAAGTTACTTTTTGTTGCGCACTTAAATATTTAAATATTTGAATCAGATTATCTATACTGTTTGGTTTTGACGGAGTTAAATAATAATCCACTATTCGTGCTCGTGTGGCTGCTTCTATATCAGTAGCAAAATGCGAAAACAATGGAATGATTAAATGTGAATTCATTTTTTTCTGAATTTCACATTCATTAAGTAAATGATTCAAAAATTCATTAATTTGATCTTTTGGAATGGGTTTAAACAAGTTGACCCAATGTGGATAAAAAGAAAAATCAATGTTAACTAATTGTGAAAAACCAATCCTTTTATAAAAATCTAATAACTTGTTCGCAGGAAGAGAAGATGTAATAGGATAGAAATTATCTTGTTTCAATCCTTCTTTTTTGACTGCCTCTTGTAATGGTCTGCAATATTTTTCATACTGCTTCTCTTTAGTTTTTGGATCTAACCAATCAGCAACCCGTAACCAATCTTGAATAGAACTGATCTTTTGTGGCAATATTATCATATCTGCAGGAGGTAAAGTTGGTTCTCCTTTTTTTACTTTAATTAAATGCTCGATTTGCTTCAACAAACTATCAGGATAAGATCCCTCTCTTAAAGCGCTTCCTCTACCATCTTTAATTAACTCCTTCTTCACGAAATCCAGTGCGGTTTGTAGATAGCGTGTAAATAATGGTGTCCACTCTTCTGTGTCTGTTAAGATAGCATGCAAAAAGAATCGAGTGATATGATACTCATCCAAGTCCAACACCTCAACTTCACTTCCCTTAGCTTCTTTGTCGGTCTTTTTACTTGCACTTTCCTTGATCTCTTTGTCTAACTTTTCACTCATACTTTTGCTAGCATCTTTGTCTTTCTTTTTACTTTCCACAATGAGTTGGTCAATCATTTTCTGAATGATGTCATCGTTCAAGCGAACTGCTTTTTGAAATTCATCGCTGAGTAAAATTTTATATTGTCCTTGTAATCTCTCAGTTTGCAATAATCGTTTGGCATCATACCAATGATAGAAAAAACTTTGTATTCGATCGCTTAAATGAGATTTTTGACTCATTCTAATTTCATCTTCTAAAGACCGTATTCGTATCCAATCATCGTGATTTAGAGCAGAAAAATCAGCTAATTTTTGCGCTATAGTTTTTTCTTCTTCTACGATCGATTTAGATGGCTGAGTAGTTGTTAAAAAGGCTTCTGATTTAAGTTGTGGTGAATTGGTATGAGCAAGCGCGCTAAAATAGCTTTGTAGATGTATTTCCAGCGCTTCAAAGCGAGCTTTTTTGCCATCAAGAACTAGTAATAAATCGTAACGATCTAAATTGCATTGTGCATTATGTATGGCATACATTTTTTCTATTAAGACCAAATGATCAATATTCTCAAAATCAAACTCATTTTCAATCCATTCTTTAACTTGTTTTAAAAACTGATTATATAAAGTATTGCCATTTATTTCTTGTGCAGTTAATAGTTTATAAATATAGTAAAAAAGTGGTTGTTTTTTTGGATTGACAATGAACCCTATATCTATAAATTGAAGACACGTTCTATAAGGTACTTCCGTATCTTTAGGTTTGGTTCCATGTTGAATAAAAATTTCTTGTAATTGTTGTAATAATTTATTTTCAGGATCAAGAATAGATAAGAGATCTGTCAAATTTGTTTCTTTTATCCAACGGTATAAAACTGCTTGTAGTCTTTTTTTAGTTTCGAGTGTGACGTCACTTTTTTTCCTAGTTTCCATAAACAATTGGAGAACATGTTCATTTAAAAAATCCAAAATGAATGTATTCTCATTTAGGATTACATTCAATGATTTCAAAGTTGCGGTTATCGGGAACAGTAATTGGTGACGATACCCAACATGACAAGGCTTTTCTTTATCCAACAACTTAAATTGTAAAAATAAATTTTCTCGTCGTTCTTTAAGTGCAGATTTAGTTTCTTTATCGCCACTAGCATAACGCGAAAATAATTTATCACTATGCGTTGCTTTCCAAACTAGAGTGATCACTTCTTTTAATGGAAACGTATCGATCACTTCTTGATATTCGGTGGGATGAGTTCCTTCAACCGGGACATATAAAAGAACTTTATCCAGGAAATTTTGATTTGCATTAGCCTCTGCAAGTAGACCTTCTATACTTGTCCTTAATTCAAAATCCGAAGTTTCTGCAGCCAATTGATTTAATTCAACTTCCGTGGCTTGAATCATTGCTTTTATTTCATCAACTGATTTACCTTTAAAGAAGCGCGACCTTAGCTTACGAATAGCTATACCAAAACTTCTCTGGACAAAGGCATTCATGTTATTTTCTTTGTCGTTTATATGTCTTTGAATAATAGAACTTTCTAATAGCTTAGTTTCGCGAGCCGTGTTCATCTACATACCTCATATACTTTTGTTGTTCATATTTTAAACTATTTGTGTATTTTTGTAAATCAATTAAATTAATCTAGGCTGGTCACAAAAGCCCTAAGATTAGCTTCCTCTACGAAACAAAATCGCGTTGAGTACTGGGCAAAATTGCTTGCTTCCTGTATTCTTCGCAAGTTATAGAAACCAATTATTTATTTAGATCAGAGGGTTATGAGGTAAAAAATGCCCAAGTTAAACCAAATAGAATTACAAGAATTAGAACTTAACTTAAAAAATGATTTTAGAGATATCAGTGAATATAAAGGTCATCCGATTGATCGAGGGATTTGTAATTTTAATGTTGAAGTGGCAAAAAACACTTTAACACTTAAGTTTACAGGTGGCGTAATTTATGCCAAAGCTGCTCGAAAGCATTTGAGAGCTATTCTTGAAATACACTCAGAATCCAAGCATATCTCGCGTCATGAAGCAACGATTATCATTTCAGAAGAAGCAATCAAAAATCTGCAAATATTTTATAGTAATTCTCAAAAAATTCATCCCTCACTGAGATTACAGGTTTCTAATCCAAGCAGATCAAGCTCACATGCAGCGAAAGAATCTACAAAATTGAAAGGAGAAAAAGCCCTCCGTCCTGCTCCAAAAGCCACTTCTGAACTTGTATATCCTCAAGTACCCAATATGGCAGAATTACAAGCCGCACTAACAAAAGCACACGAACAAGAGGAAATGCGTAAACTGGCAAAAAAAGCAGCTCGCAAGCATGTTGAAGAAACAACACGCAAACAAACTGATGAAGCTACACGCAAAAAAAATCAAGAAATGACGCGCAAACTAGCCAGGGAGGCTGCTCGCAAACAAGCCGAAAAAATTATAAATAAACAAGATCAACAATTAACTTGTAAACATACTGAAGAATCTGCACAAGATCAAAAATCCCAACATCAACATGCTGAAGAATCTCTATGTGAGCAAGATCACAAGTCAGTTAACAAACAAGTTGAAAAAGTAACTTATGGACAAGATCCAGAATCTTCATACAAACATACTGGAGAAACTGCGTCCCAATATCACGAAAAAGATAAGATGGAAATAAAATCGACTGAACAAAATAGAACTCCTAGTAAAGAACAACGGACTACATCCATTTCAGAAGTTAAAGTCAATGTAAGCAAACTAAAAGAAGTTTTGAGTCATTATCAATCGCTTTCTTTCATTGGCCGTAATCATTGCTTTTTTCGTATGTTCGGATTCGATAAATATCGCAGCGTAGAAATGCGAAATCTAGCTACATTAGTTAAAGAAAATGAATCTAATACTTCTCTTTCATTCACCGAGAATGATATCAAAACAAAATTAGGTAAGCGAATAGCTTCGATTTTTGAGGGTGTTGAACCAAAAAAATGGGAAGGTACTGATCATATTGGAATTGAACTCAAAAATTTGTTTAGACCAACTTTCTAGGTAAAGCACCGAATATCGCTTCTTGCAAATTCATCGGTTTTTTTAAAAATCGAATTAACTCCCTCAACTCCTCAGGTATGGATGTTACAGCAAATTTAAATAATCATAAGTGATATTTTACCGATTTTGATTGAAATAAAGGGCTTTCCTTTCGTTTTTTTCATGTTGATAGCTAATCGTAAGAGAGTTTCATTTTGATCATTTCTTACATTCAGATAATTAGTTTGCGTTCCTAATTCTAAACCCATTTGCAATGGTTCAACAAAATTGCACGTCTTGATGAAATTTTTCAAACTTTTAAACTTGATTAATTTAATCTAATTTAAAAGTTCCAAGTTGTAAATTTTTCTAAAACTTGTAAACTCACAACCTATGAATATGGGTCAAAGCTATGTTTAGGTCAGCTTACTCTTCAATTGATAAAGTAGTCTAATTTTGTATCGAATCAAGCTGACCTAAACATAGCTCTGACCCCTACTAACTACTAACCTAACGGACAATATTTAAATATGATTAAAAAATTTACTTTAACCTTTTTATTCTTGCTCAGCTTTTCAACCACAACTTTGTATGCATACAATGTTCAAATTCTCAGCGCCGTTGTTAAAGACCAAGTTATTCCCGAAGCAACAATCATTCTGCAAAAAAACGGTGAAACATCTTTACAGACCAAAACAGGTGCAAATGGTAAAGCTTCTTTTAACGCACCTTTTGGCGGTGCTGACGATGCGTCTGTTTCCATGATTGTGAAGAAAGAAGGTTATTCCAACCTCGTGGTGAAGTGTCCTTGCTCAGGATTAGCTTACGCAATTAGCCCACAAATGGATAACCTCGATGGAATGCGAATTGTTTTGAATTGGGGAGCCGAACCAAAAGATTTAGATGCTCACCTGGCTTTTCCTGGTAATCATGTATATTTTAATAAACAACAAGGTGATCAAGCTAATTTAGATGTTGATCATGTCGATAGTTATGGTCCTGAAACCATCACCATAGCGAAAAAGAAGCCTGGTGTGAAATATCTCTATGCAGTTCATAACTATTCCGAAGGAGATAAAAAAGGTTCGACTTCTATTGCAAACATAAGCAAAGCTAAAGTTTTTGTTTACATCGGCAACTCTCTTGTTCGCACATTCATTCCGCCAAAGGGACGTGTTGGAAATACTTGGGTGGTGTTTGGCGTCGGCGCAAATGGAGAATTTTATGATATTAATAAATTTGCCGACTTTGCAGACCGTTCTAAAGTAGGAATATTTATGGAAGACATTATTAATAAAGACGATTTTACTTCAATTCCTGATGAAAATGCGGATAAAAAAATATTAGCAGACAGATTAAATAAACAAGGCGAAAAAGAATATCATGCAAAACATTATGATGAAGCTGTTGCGCTTTATCTAGAAGCTATCAATAACAATCCATCTCACAGTCAGGCTTATAGCAATCTTGGGTTAGTTTATCTGCGCATGGGCAATAATGCTGAAGCTTTATGGGCAAATCGTCATTCTATAGCATTAGCTACAGGCCCAACTAAAAATACTGTTCAAGCTGCTAGCTACTATAATATTGGCAAAATTTACGAAGCAAAAGGTGAATGGCAAACAGCGCTTGATAGTTATGCGATGGCGAAAAGTCTTAAATCAAATCCAGCCTATGACACCGCAATTGCAAAAATGAAACAAAAATTAGGGTAGTACAAGATGAAAAATCGTCATATTCGACATTTATTCAAGCTTTTTTTTGGATGGATTCTCCTGGCCCTGAGTATGAATACTCAGGCAGCAGGTCCTTCTACTGTTGCAAAATTGAATAGTGATTTATGGCCTAATTCAATAACCTCTAAGCAAGAATTTGACACAGCTTCGCGTGCGGAAATTTTAATTTTTTTGTCTGTTTATAAAGAATTGTTTTCTACGGATATCAAACCAAGCGTTCTTAAAATTAAATCAATCAATGCAGTTTCATTTGAACGTTGGAAAGCACGTTTCAAAACGACTTGGCTCAATACTTTTCTTGACGCTACTAAAACCTGTAAAAATGAAAAAGAGTTAGGATGCAGCTTTAAAGAAAACAACTTTGAAAAACTACTTGTCTATTCAGAAAATTTTAAAAATTCACTGCCAGAAAAATATAATCCATGGCTTGAAATGAGCGATGGGTTCTACCGAACTTATCTGAAAGAACAAGCTCGATTAGCTGCTCTTTTTCCTAATCCAACTAGCGAAATTCTTCCCCTCTCAGATATTGAGATAATAGGTGATCGTTTTAAAGATGGTGAATTTCTTATAACTTTAGATGATGGTCCAACTAAAACAGATGACACAGCTAAATATTCAAAACTTCTAAAAGATAATGGCATATCTGCATTTTTCTTTGCTGTAGGTGATTCACTTGAAACAAAAATGAAAATGACATCTGCCGAAACCGTCAAGAATATTTATCAAGGACAATGTTTAGCATCCCATGGTTATCATCACAAATCTCATCAAACATGGAAGGAGTGGAAAAGTTCAATTGATAAAAACCAAGCTCTGATTAAACAAATTACTGGCAAAAACTCGCCGATCGCTTTTCGCCCTCCTTATGGACAAGTCCAACAGGATTTAGTTAATTATCTTGCCAGCCAACATTCCACTATTTATCTTTGGAACATTGATTCTCAAGATTGGCATAGTGGTATCACGGCAAAAGAAGTCTCTCTCCGTGTGAAAAAGCTCATGCTTTTATGGCGCAAAGGTATAATACTATTTCATGACGTGCATCAAAAAGCTTTCGTTGCTATTCCTGAGGTAGTTCAATTTGCAAAAGGACCTAATCTACACTGGATAGATTGTTCATCAGTAAAAATGAATCAACAGAAGATGGACAGTTAGCAGAGCTTTTTTTGAATTAATCGAAGATTTTCGACAAATGTTGATATATCAATTCCAGCTTCGAGGTTATTTACATATTGACTTTGGAGAATGTGCTGAGACAGGGAATAAGCCTGCGCTAAATCTTGGGTTTGATTCTGCTCGATGATTTTTAATAAGGTAAAGTATAAAGAATTGATATTATCATAATATTCTTCCAGTCTTTTTTCTTCTGCTGTTTCGGGTGCACCATATAAAAATTTTTTACAGAGATCCCAATTGTTTCTTACCATTTTTTCTAAATATTCAGCGAGAAGGTCGGATCTATGAGCCAATTCATCCGATTTTAAATAGCTTGAAGCATCTATTAGTAACTCATGAATTTCCTCTTCAGGTAAAAAAGGAGTAATGCAATCATATTGTTTTATACTTTTTTCTGCATTTGCTAAAAATTGATTATGAACTCCATCTTTGCGATCTTCCTCCACACTATTAACATAATCTTGGTAATCCTTTTTTCTCAAATCTACATTTTTTTGTCTATGGATTAAAAAATCGCAAATATCTTTTAACACTTGCAATTTATTCTCAGAAGGAAAATCTAAATGTACATGAGGAACTTTGTCTAGTTTCCTTGAGAAATCAATAAAGGGGTTATGTAATAATTTATGCGCAGGATGCTCAGGTTCAATGATCGAATATAGATGAAAGTGGGTTATTACAGGCTGTAATTCCGCTGAACCTAGGCTTTTGCTGACATACAAAGTCAAATGTTCTCCAGTTATGACGACGCGTGGTATGAGCATGTTTTTATCTGTTTTAAAGGAATAGATAAACACTCGTTATCTCCTTAGCTTCAGATCATTTTGATATTATATAATATAAGGAGCCTAATTTGCGTTTCCTAGTGCTTTAATTATGCTTATTCAAGGTATGTGCTATTATACCGATTCTGAGGAATCTATGCACAAACATATCGCTTCGTGGGCCGTTATAGGTGCAGGACCTGCTGGGATAATAGCAGTAGGAAAGCTGCTTGATATTGGTATTAATCCAAAAGAAATCCTATGGATTGATCCCGAATTTAAAGTTGGAGATTTTGGTAAGCATTGGCGAAATGTGGTGAGCAATACCAATGTATGGGGATTCATAAAGTTATTTTATGCGTGCAACGCATTTAAATTTGGTTCAGCACCAGATTTTGAAATTAATAAACGCGATCTTTTTGGTTCTTGTCGTTTAGCTTTAGTGGCAGATCCTCTGCAATGGATTTCCGATCATTTGAAAAGCACTGTAAACTCGATTTATGGCATGGTTTCAAACTTAAAGATGTGTGATAGACATTGGCATATAAATTTGGAAAATATCCAATTAAAATCGAAAAATGTTGTTTTGGCCATCGGCGCGGAACCAAAATCATTATCTTTTGCAAATGTTGAAGAAATTCCTTTAAAAGTTGCTTTGGATTCTCATAAATTAGAAAGAGTCTGCAATCAAGAAGATACCATCGGTATTTTTGGTTCTTCTCACTCTGCAATTCTTATATTAAAGACATTACTGGAAAAGTGTAATGTAAAAAAAGTTTTAAATTTTTATTTGTCTCCTTTACGTTATCAAGTTAAATTTGATGACGGGATTTTATTTGCTGACACTGGATTAAAAGCTGAAACAGCTGCCTGGGCTAGAGCTAACATTGATGGCAAATTGCCTGAAAAATTGGAACGCATCCTTTCGAATAAAGTAAATCTCCAGAAAACTTTACCGTTATGTAGCAAGGTCATTTATGCCATTGGTTTCGAAAAACGTAATATCAAAGTCCATGGTATTGAGAAGTTAGAATATCATCCTAAAACAGGGATCATTGCTCCTGGCTTATTTGGTTTTGGTATTGCATTCCCACAGGCTCAAACAGATCATTATGGTACATTAGAATATCGTGTTGGCCTGGGAAAGTTTTATTACTATCTAACTCATATCTTGCCCATTTGGATGAGCTACGGCGCTTAGCCGTTGCACGCAAAGCTTAAAAGTGACGTTTTCTAACTTCTTTGATTTCATGATAAATACTTGAAAATGACAGAATAATGACAATTAATGATAAAACCCATCTAAAATAGTGAGGATGAACAGGACCGATTTTTTCAGGAAGTACACTATGTATTATATAAGTTTGCGTTAGATATGCAAGAAATGAGACAAATAATATAAATAGAATAGTCGCAACCCAATACATAATTTCTGGAAAATGTTGACGCATTAATTTTTTGCTAAAAAAAGTTTTCTTAGCATCTTCAACTAGCCACTTAGTAGCAAGTTTTCGTAGATTGGGCTTATCAAACGCATCCATCATCACGTAATAACCATCTAATTCAAACAAGGGATTTAAGTTATAAATAGCCAATAAATATCCATCAAGTGCAACCAACCACAAAAAAACTGCAACAATTGGATAAGGAAGAAACCAGGCAATGATTGCCAATAAACCAGAAAGAGCTGCACTAAGATAAATTCCTGCAAAATTTACCGCCATGCGTGGTCCACGCGTGCTTAACCACATATCGGATGTATCTGTAAACGCCATAGGTCCTAACCAAAACCAACCTACACCCATTCGATGTACTTGAAAACCGTAAAATTTGGTTGTTAAAGCATGAGCTAATTCATGTAAAGGAACTGTGAGAATATTTGCTGGGCCCATTAATACTAGCAATAACCAAGCATGCGGCGTTGCTTTTAACGTTAATTCAGCTTGATGGAAAAAGCCAGCAAATGTCAAAGCTCCTCCAATAACCAAAAAAATCATTAAAAGATGTGCTGCTTTAGTAAAGAATAGATAGCCAATATTGTTGTATAATTTAGTCAGCCAAGGATCTACATTTTTAAAATCATATTTGTATTGCAGAAGTCGAATAATTGAAAAAAGAAAACGCTGCCAAATAGGCGCTTGAGATGATTTGACATAGAATGCCAGTTGCGGCTTTTTCACGAACCCTGTTTTCATTAAACGCACAACAAGATTAGCAATAGCATCAATCCCAATTTTTTTAAATTTATAAAAAAATTCAACAGCAATTTGTTGGATAGTGTGCTCTCCATCTAAACGATTCCAAACAAATAAGGCTTCTTCAGAAAGTTGAAAATACATACCTTCCGCAGCATTTTTTAAAATATAAATATTTTTATTTTCACTATTGCTCCTTGAATGAATCTTAATATTATAAATTTGTTCTGGACGATAGCGATCCATGATTATGTCAAAAATAGCTTCTGAGTTATCACCTCCCTCTTCCAATAATTGATGAAAATGTTTTTCATCGAGACGCAAAACTTTACAGGCTGTTATAGTTTTAACTGAAGCATTACGTTTATTTTTTGTTAATAGCGCTAATTCACCAAAAAGCGAACCGGGCCCGAGTTTTTCAAGTACCTGATTGGTATTATCAACTTTAGTAATAATAACATTTACGTTACCAGAACATAGTAAATAACAACAATCAGCATCATCTCCTTGGTGAAAAATAAAAGTTTCTGCTGGAAAGTCTATTTCTTCAATGGCTATTGCAACTTGTTGTAATGTTTTATCATTAATTTTTGAAAATGGTTCAATATGTTTGAGGAAATTTTGTCGTAATAAAATTCTTGATGTACTTTGCACGTTGGGAATGAGTGATGGATGTTTATTTAAAAATTGATTAAAGTCAGTGAGACTAAGTTGTAACAATCGCACTGAAGTCAACGCAGTGACTGTAGCAGTACGGACGCCAGTTTGTGAAAAAAAACCTGTATCGTTCAAACCTATAGTCTCGCCAGGATATAAAACAGCTAAAACTTCTTGTTGAGCAGCAACTTCTACGTTACCTTCAACTATGATAAAAACACTATCTATTGGCTCATTTTCAGAGACTATGACTTGATGTTCAGAATAATTAACTTCGTGAAATAGAGAGGTTAACTGAATGAGATTATCAGCGGAAAAATGTGCAAATAAAGGTAAATTTTTGATTAAAGATTCACGAGACGATGCTTGGATAATTTCCATAATTTCCTTATAATAATCCCTCAGTAAATTACTGAAACAAGTCAATCTAACTTATTGTAACTCACTGAGGGTATAGACTACATGTTCATAGGACCGCTACAGCAGCAGCAACCCCAACCCATTTTTGATTTCCTTTTTTCAAGTTCTTCAAAGGATACTTCTCCATGTAAACATTTTAGAGCGAGTTTACGAAATTCCATTCGATTTTCGATAGCTTCATCACATTGAGTAATGATTTGATTGACTAACTTTTGCTTGCCTGCGTCTAGACTAGCCATGATTCAATCTCCTATGCAATTAAGTAAATAATATTTTTAAACACTTTCATATATAATTTTACCATGATAAATTTAAAAGAATTTCAATAAATTTCCTTAAGAATTAATGCCTTACTATTTAAGAATTTGACCCTTAAGTTCTACCACTAAGCTATAATAAAGAAATGGAAAAAGAAGCTGTTTCTGCATATAGGTGTTAGGATGGATAAAACATTCATTTTTGAGCTTATAACTAGAGATGGTCAATATTCCGCGAAAAATATTGATAAGTATTACCCTACTTCAATCAACGATATCCAAGACATAATTCTTAACAATCCTAGTAAACGAGTAAAAGTTCTTGGGGAAATGCATTCTAAATCACCCTGCATGTTGCCAGACGATGACCAAATTGCAATCTCTTTGAGAAAAATGAATAAAATAACCAGAATAGACAATTCTTCCATTATCGAAATAGAAGCTGGCGCTGTAGTTACTGAATTATATCAATTCTTAAACAAAGAAAAATTACAAATTCCCATCGGCACTTTAGAACCTATTTTTAATCTTGGCGCTATTGCAGGCACTTCGCATTATGCTTTTTCTTTGAGACCAGACTTACCTGAATATAGCGTTATTTTTTCTTCACAAATTATTTCATATAAAGTCATTATTGCAAGTGGAGAATGTATAGAAATAAGTGAACAAAGCCACCCAGAACTATTACCGATTATTCGATGTCACTGGGGCATGTTAGGAATTATATGCAGTTTTCGTTTGAAAGCTTATCCTGCTGTCGCGTATTTTCAACGTGTTCATGTGTATAATATGAAAGAATTTCTAGATAGTATTGGACTCATAAAATCCTCATCTCGCTACCATAGTATTGTTGTTCCAGCGATTGACAAAGTATTTATTCTGCAAACGACCAGAGGTCGTGAAGAAGATTTTCGACAAAATAGCCATAACATGTTGCTTAGAATGAGCGTGAGTTTATTATCTAGCTATCTTAATTGTAAAAACATATTCTCACGAAGAATTTCTGAAGAGTTAATGAAAAAAATTGTGTTACCAGTTAATGTGCGCTTCGATCCTCATTACTCGAAATTTCCAGAATCACTTCATAATATTACTTTGTATGAGTGGCAGTTTAAATGGAAAGATTTTTGTAATGTTTTGCCTTTGGTTTGTCAGCTTGTAGAAAAATCTAAATATCCGATGGACATCATTATAATTCGTACACCCAAAGATTCAAATGGGCTGATGTATCCAAATTATGCTAATGATTTATATACCATTGATATTAATATTAATAAAGATATTGCGCTACAAGATTTTTTGTCAGAGTGGAGAACTTTAGCGATTCAACATAATGCTTTTGTTAGTCCTTTTAAGAATTCAACCATTCTGCATGAAGATATCATCCGGACTTATGGGCAAGAACGAGTCGATTTATTTTTAGATGTAATCCAAAAATGGGATCCTCAAGGAATATTCACTAATTCTTATTTGCGAAATTTATTCGACATATAAAATAAAATTACTTAGGAAACATATATCCCATAACTTATAAAATTATCATCATCTATAATGATGAGCTTATCTTTTATTGAAACGCCCGCTTTAGAAAATAATTTTTTTAACTGTTGGTGATTTCTTGGTTTAACTCGCCATTCTAATAAATGTGACATTAAAATCAGATCTGGATGAGATGGTAAAATAGTTGTAAAAAGTAGCGCGCCGCCTGGATTCATCTTCTTCGTACATAAACGCAGTAAATCAACTACTTCTTGATCATTTAAATATTCGAATAATCCCAAAGCTAAAAAGATATCTTGAGTTTCAAGATAGATCTCCGAACTTTCACTCCATAATTCAGATATATCTACGCAAATAGCCTTTATTCTATCCATTAATTTAAGATCGTTTTCTTCTGCTAAAACATATTGTAGGCTTTGAGAATCTCTATCTATACAGATCGCATTTCCGTTGGGAAATTGATTTAAGATGGCCGATGTTGTAGAAGCAGTTCCAGAGGCCAGATCACAAATATTAAACCGAAATTGGGTAATTTGTTTTTGGTTAGTTAAATATTTTTTAACAAAAGAAGCTTCTGCTCTTCGACCATGACAGATAGGTCTGTTTAAAAACCATTTATCAACCAATCCTCCTAATTGACCATCTCCAGTAGGTACATTTTCACGAATGGAATTTCCTGCTTCATAATCTTCTGGTACGCCTCGAGGTCGTGCATATAATCGAGCCATTGTGTTACTCAGCGTTAATGTTGAAAACAATTCTCGAAAAATAAGCGCTCCAATACCTATTTCAAGTTCTTCTTCATTTCTAAATGCGAGAAGATCGGAGTAGCTTGCTTCAAAAATATTTTCTTCATTGGTGTATTCTTTAACTATTTCAACTGCACGATTTAAAACGATTTCCACATCATCATAAGCCTTATCAATATTTATCTTATGCTCTTGAAGTTTTAAAGTCGTTTTTTCAAGGGCAAGCTTAATCTCAGACAAAGTATTGACAAGCTCAATAGGAATTTGATTTTTAGTCATCATATTGACTTTTGCAAGTTTGCTACTGGGAGCATCTTCGCCTCTTCCTAAGCGTATTTGTGCCAATCTTTTAGAAGTATTACGTAATCGCGATGAAAGATTGACGACGAGTGTTTTAAAAAATCTCGAAGCCAAATCCGGGTAAGTTGTCAGTAACTCATTGGCTTTAGGGACTGAAATTAGCGCAATTTTAGACTCTGATTCAGACACAATGGTTGCGCTAACAGGTTTGCCTTCAATATAAGACATTTCGCCAAATATTTCTCCTGGACCCAATCGCGCCAAAATCATTCCATCTTGCTCTACAATTATTGTTCCTTCATTCATTATATATATTCCCTGCGCAGCATCACCTTGTTTGATAATGATTTCATTAGCAGAAAATATATATTGATCTGCCGCTTCTTGCATGATTTTTTTGTCTTCTGGCAGTAAATATGAAATACCTCTTTGCATATTTCTCTTACCTCTCATTACAATATGGTTTTCAATTTGGTAAATGCTTACTTAACTCTACTACTCTATCCCACACTTTAACACCTTCTTTAACAGTCATTGTATTTATAATAGAGTTTAATTGACTTAAAAATGAAACTAACGAAATGCCCGCAAAAACTGGCGGAAAGAAATAATGAAAATGATTTTTTTCAATTTTCAATTGGTCCGCCATTGTGTCGCCAATAAGGTAACGTGTAACGGCAAAAAGAAATGCCTGGAACAGGTCTGCATTTATTAATTTATTTACAGTTTTCGGCAAAAACATGCTAATGCTTATATCGTTAGGACATTGACGCAAAGCTTGAACCAATCGAATGGAATCTTCATTAGGTGGTGCGCTTGTATCTTTCATCATTGTTAGAATACGATAACCTTCTTGAAAAGTAATGACGCTTAGATTTTCTTGGATGCCCATGAGCAATCCAGCATAGCGCCAC
Source organism: Gammaproteobacteria bacterium (assembly GCA_025451335.1). Lineage (GTDB taxonomy): Bacteria > Pseudomonadota > Gammaproteobacteria > DSM-16500 > DSM-16500 > JAJPGW01. The sequence continues at coordinate 4,216 of JANWKO010000279.1, read as the reverse complement.
AATTGCATCACTGCGTGAATTTCTTCTTCAGATAAATGAAAACCTAATTTTTTTAAGCCATCAATCATTAATACAGAAAATAATAAGTTAGTTGCCAACATATCCGATTGGCTAATCGGCATTCCCCAATCAGCCATGCGCCAAATTCCTCTTTTTATCAATAAACGCCTCACTTGCGCATGCATCAATCGTACTCTAAGAGTGATTTGATAACCTGCATGTCCTTGCTGTAATCCTCCGGGACGACAAATTTCAAGAATAAAGCGAGACGTTTCGACAAGTCTTCTTGTGGCTCTATCAATTAATTTTTTGGTAAATAACAGCGGTTTATTGCCATCCGGTGAAGCATATGAAAGGGGCAATGAATAAGCGCCTAATACAATAATTGCTAAATGGCCAGCGCGCAAAACAGCCGATCCTCCTTTTTCAAACAAATCCCAGTCTATCCATAATGGAACATCTTCAACAGCTTCAAAAAAATCAATTAATTCTTTGGGTGGGCGATGCACAGAGCTAAGTCCAGAATGCATGGCTTGTGAGACTAATTTCGTACCTTGTCCAGCTGGTAACTCATTTAATCTATGTATCAACTTATCTGCTAAGGGATCTCCGTACATGTAATATGGAGCCAAAATATCAAATTTTTCTCCAAATTTTTTCCTTGCAAGATCAGCATGGATAACGCGAGTTGGTATTATTGGAATGTCGTCATAATTATGGATATCCGGATGATGTTTATTCTCTGGAATCATGCCAAATCTCCAAGTAAAGCTGAAATATTTAAGCTCACTTTAAGCAGATTTTTACGCTTCCATTTCAGTATAACATAACTTTTAGTGCCTTTTTCCCATCATGCTATAATGAGCTGAGAAGGACCATGGATAAGGTGGTTTACCAAATCTGATTGGAACAAATTAAGATCACAAGCTGGCTATATGTATACTATTTGATTAGACAATTGGATCATTTATTCAGAATCGAGAGATCGCTCATGGAATTAAAAAATATTGCAATTTGTGGTGCCACAGGTCAACAGGGAACCGGTGTAATCCATGCCTTATTAAAAATGAAACGTTGGAACATTACTGCTTTAACACGCAATCCGGAAAGTGAAAAAGCGCTTTTATTAAAAAAAAATATTAATGTTATTCAAGCGGATTTGGTTGATGTTGACTCATTGTTGCTTTCGAAAAATATGGACGACCACCTTATCCTAAAGAAATATTTGAAATATTGAAAAATTGCAAATCTATTTTCCCAAATATTATGTCATTTGAAGAATATTTAAAATACAAGTTTTTCACTTAACCATGCCAGTTAATCGAAGCGTTTCATTTCCAAATGTTTACTAGCGATTTTTTTATCCTTTAATTCAGGAAATTTTTTTGCATGAAAAAATGCTGACGATGATTGTGACCATGCTGATGCAATACGAAAAGCGCTCAAATCATCTTGTATATTTCCTATAATTTGCATACCCACAGGAATATTTTCTTTTGTAACATCAATCGGAACATTTACAACAGGATAATGACCCAGCATATTCCATGGCCAAGTGAAAGAATAATTCCATGTTGCTGCAGAATAAGATTTGCCGTTAATTGTTATCACTGTATTTTCAGGTGTTGTACCCATGTCTGCTTTAACATAAGGACTACACATAGTTGGCATAATAATTGCGTCAAAACCGCTTAAAAATACTTTTCTTTGTATTTCTTCATTGTGTAATTGAATCCAATCCTCAGCATTTGCTATATGTTGCGGCGAAATTTTATCTTTATAATTCTGTAATAAATGCATCATATATGGAGTGATTAAACTCGGATTTTGACTTGGGCCATTAAAACAAAACGGGCCAATGGAAGTTGAAAAAATTCCTAACGCATATATTTCAAAATCAGCTGCTCGAAATCCAAGATCAACTTCCGTTACCGTAACACCCAAGGAACGCAATGTCGCTACGGTTTTTTCCATCGATTCTTTCACTGTTTCATCGATAGGCACACCCCAAGCTGACATCGGATCATAAGCAATGCGCAAACCTTTAATAGACTCATATTTCATTGGATATTCTAGCTTTGGTTTAAGCGCAGACATCATTTCCGGAGTCGGGCCTGTAATGGCATTCTGAAAAAGATTTAAATCTTCAAAGGTGCGAGACATAGGGCCTTCACTTTCATATTGAACGAGTGAGGTAGCAACTCGACCGTATGGTGGTTTAAATCCATAAAGTCCAGTCATAGCTGCGGGAAAACGAATAGAACCACCCATATCAGAACCTGTCGCCAATGTGGTAAATCCTGCTGCTAAAGATGCCGCTGCCCCACCCGAAGAACCGCCTGGCGTATATTCCAAATTCCACGGATTTCGGCAAATACCGAATAAACGATTCCAAGTCACTAAATTACAATAATATTCTGGGACATTGGTTTGTACATGCATGACAACACCTGCGTCTCGCAATAATTTTGTCAATGGCGCATCTTTTTTTGCGAGAGGTGCATCTTTTAAAATAAGAGAGCCCATTGTTGTTCGCCAACCTGCAACATCGACTTCATCTTTTATTGCACAAGTGATACCTTCTAATGCTCTAGGATTACCTGCTTCATAGCGTTTTTCTGATTCTTTCGCTTGTATCATAGCTTCTTCATAATGAGTTGCTGTAATAGCGTTTAATTCTGGATTAAATTTATTAATACGTTCAATTTGTGCATTTAGCATATCAACAGGCGAGATTTTTTTTGCTTTAAATAATCCTATTAAAGTTGATGCAGGTAAATAGCAAAGTTCTTCAGAGGTAAGTTTTGTTTTCATTTCTTGATCGATTGTAGAAGGAATTTTCTTAGATTCTTGCGTAATCGAACGAGGTTTCATAATAATCTTCGCTTTTTTCATTTTGACAGGGAATTCTATTATAGTTTCAAAAATATTTGTTCGCCATATATGCGAGTGTATATTCCGGAACATAAATGTATCTTTTGCGAACCGTTCCTTAAATAATGTTATTGATATTTTTTTAACTTAAATTTGTCAATTTAATACGCAATCAAAATGTTAAGTATTAAACATGTTGACAGTTATTGCAATATTTTTGATAATTGCCATTTTTTAAATGGGTGGCTAAAAATGCGTAATAAAATTAGAATTTTGATGTCATTAGTTGAAAGTTTTGAAAAAAGTATGGCCTTAGGTGTTCATTCCAAAGAAACAATAATGGATGCAATCATCCCTCATTTTGCAAAGACTGCTTTAGATAAAGCATGGTATGCAAATATTTCTAAATCTTTCATATCAGATATTAATAATGGCAAAAATGTTCGCGATTGGTTAGCTGACCAATTCAAAGAATTTGGAATTTATCAAGCAAGTGAAAAATTTCAAGGAATGGAAATTTCAAATCATCATTGCATGAGTTTTATTTTTGATTTCTTAAATATGAAACAAGACTTATATTTTTGTGACTTAAATTCGCCATTTCATTATCGAGCAGAATCATTTCTTGAAGAAAATGAAGCTCGTGAAATTAAAGAAGAGAATTTAAAAGTCGGAAATCTCATTCTTTACAAAAATCAAACTGGATATATACATATTGCACTATCAATTGGCCTGATGAATGGTCAATCATATGCTATTTCAAAATTTGGCGAAGCCCATAACGTATTTATGCATCCTATTGATTGTGTGCCAGAAAATTATGGCACGCCCATATATTTTGACAGCAAATTAACCTTAAATTCTGATTTAACGACTAAATTTGAGATTATGAAAAATGAGGTGCAAAAGAATTTGAAAAATGCAGGAACAAAGTTAGATTCTGGATTAATAAGATTATGGTCTGTTAAAGATCTTAGCACTTCTCAAAAAGATGAATTCAAACCAAACGTAGGTTTCCGTATTTAATTCAAACGTCGATGGCTAAAAAGTTTAATTACCATATTCGATTTACTCGATTACATAAAGGATAATTTGGAGTTGAAGTTTAATTCGACTCCGAATATTATCAGCTTGCAGTTGGTTTACTTGCAGGACGATTTGCCAAAAATGCAGCGCCAGTATCCCTATAAAATAATTCAAAATCGTCTAAAAGCACAAATCGTTCACGAATAACTTTGCCTTTATCATTTTTTATAGCTGTTGTGCCTTTACTCAAGAGATCGAATACTTGTGTTCTTGCTGCAGATCCAGCGAATTCTTGAGCTTTTTGATATAAGGAATT
>JANWKO010000278.1 GCA_025451335.1 Gammaproteobacteria bacterium | reverse complement strand
GTTTAATGTAGTTAATTTTTGACATCAATTTGTCATTTTTCTTTGTTATCTTTTATACACGAGTTTCGGATAAGACACTTAATACCAGCAAAACTAGCATCCATAGCGACCTGGATGCTAGTTTTCGAAAATCTTTATGTAATGAAGCAAAATGTTTTAGTGGGAACAAAAAACATAAAATTACACTCAATGCAGACAATCATTTATTCTTAAAAGGTTCCGAGAGCGAGTTGCGCAGTTTATTTAGTAATATCATAATCAATGCTGTTAAATATACACCTGAAAAAGGCGATATCCAAATTGATTGGTTTTCACATAGTAATCAAGCTATTTTCAAAGTAACAGACTCAGGATACGGTATTGAAGAAGAACATATTCCGCGAATTACTGAACGATTCTATCGAATAGACAAAGCGCGATCTAGAGAAAATGGCGGCACGGGACTAGGGTTAGCTATTGTTAAACACGTATTGTTAAGACACCAAGCCGAATTGTCTATTAAGAGCCAAGTAGGGTTGGGCAGTACGTTTATTTGCACGTTCCCAGAACATCGGTTTGGGTGCCAGTAACCCCACAAAAGGTTCTTGACACCACTCCAGAATTATTTTCAATCCGACTTCTTTGAACCTTTAAATTTCCGAACTACCTTTTTAGAAGGTTTTTTGGAAGGTGAATTGAACTTATCATCACGATTAAATCGCGGTTTTCCATCACTTTTAAATCTTTTTGGTTCTTCTTCTTTTTTACGAGATGATCGCCGTCTATCTTCTCCATTGTTGTTACGCGGAACAAATTGCTCTTCGCCAAATCTGCGTTTGCCTTTTATATTTGATTGATCTGTAGAACCTTCTTCATCTCTAAAGCGACTTTTCCCTCGTGAATTTGAGCGACCAGACGAATCGGACCGATTTTTATCAGAGAATATCGGTGAAGAACTTTCATCACTAAAACGACCTTTCCCTCGTGAATTTGAGCGACCAGACGAATCGGATCGAGTTTTATCAGAGAACCTCGGAGAAGAACTTTCATCACTAAAACGACCTTTTCCTCGTGAATTTGAGCGACCAGACGAATCGGATCGATTTTTATCAGAGAATCTCGGAGAAGTACTTTCATCACCAAAACGACCTTTTCCTCGCGAATTTGAGCGACCAGACGAATCGGATCGATTTTTATCAGAGAATCTCGGAGAAGTACTTTCATCACCAAAACGACCTTTTCCTCGCGAATTTGAGCGAGCAGACGAATCGGATCGATTTTTATCAGAGAATCCCGGAGAAGAACTTTCATCACTAAAACGACTTTTACCTCGCGAATTTGATCTAGCAGACGAATCGGTTCGATTTTTATCAGAGAATCTCGGAGAAGAACTTTCATCACTAAAACGACTTTTGCCTTTCTTATTTGATTTGCTCGACGATTCAAACCTATTTTTTGCAGAAAAATCTCTGGATTCATGTTTATCAGACTTGAATGATTTCTTAGATTTACTAAAAGATTTGCCAAAATTTTTCTTCGAACTTTTACCTGATTTGCTTGGCTTTCCTGAAGGCTCAAGTCCTTCAATAACAGATCGTTGAATTTTCTGACCAATGTAACGTTCAATTCGATCAATGTGTCGCTGATCTTTGTGCAAAGCAAAAGAAATTGCAATACCTTCTTTTCCTGCGCGACCTGTTCTACCGATTCGATGGATATAATCTTCACAAAAACGAGGCAAATCATAATTAATGACATGCGTCATATCAGGAATATCGATTCCTCGTGCTGCAACATCCGTTGCTACAATAAATTGAATTTTATTTTTGCGAAGCTGTTCAACAGTTCTGTTTCGAACATTTTGTTTTAAATCGCCATGCAAAGGAGCTGCTGCATAACCTAATTCTGATAACTCACCTGCTAATTGATCTGCACCAATTTTTGTGGCCGAAAAAATAATTGCTTTAAAAATATTTTCGTTAGCCAGTAAATGCTCTAGTAATCGATTTTTATGTGATGGACTATCTGACATATAAATTTCTTGCTTAATTTGAGCAGGAGAAATTTTTTCACCTGAAAGATCAATATGAATGGGTTCCTTTAAAAGCTGTCTAATAATTTGATTTAATTTGCCATCAATTGTTGCACTGAATAAAAGTGTTTGTCGATGTTGCGGAGTAAATTTGGCAATCGTGGTAACATCATCAATAAAACCCATATCTAACATACGATCAGCTTCATCAAGAACTAACATTTCAATGCCTGTTAAATCCACACGTCGATTTTCCAAGTGATCAAGCAATCGACCTGGTGTAGCAACAATAATGTCTGCTGAGCGTGATAAATCACGTAATTGGTGACGATAGGACATACCTCCAACTAAGCTAGCCATATGAAATCGTAAAAACTTACCATATTTACCAGCTGCCTGTGTGATCTGACTCGCTAATTCTCTTGTCGGTGTTAATATAAGGACACGTGGTTTACGAATTGGATTTTGCGTTCGTATTCGGTGTAGGGCAGGCAACACAAAAGCCGCTGTTTTGCCCGTTCCTGTTTGTGCACAAGCAACAATATCATTTCCATTCATGATTTCTGGAATGGATTTAACTTGAATAGGCGTAGGTTTTGTATATCCACAAACTGCAACAGCTTTAGTAATTGATGAATCTAAATTGAATTGATTAAATGACATAAAAGTCTCTTCGTTTCGTTAAAAATAAGGCAAGCAAAACAGGGCAGTAATCCTAAATTTGACAGTAAAAGCATTCCTGTCGAATGATAGGATAATTATTAAGAAAGCCGGGTTTTAGCTGGCAGTTATACCGTTTTAAGGTGTGCCCATAAACTAAGGGCCTATCATTGCCAACACAAACCTGGAAATTTTTCAGGGTATTTTCTTTTATTATTATCAAAATTAAAGAAATAACTGAGTGGGAATGATCTTTGTATCCAGCTCATATGATCACAGTTTAGACACAAAAATGCAAGTTGTTTTTATTTAAATTTAACTCTCTCATGTTAATTAAGATAAGTAATTGATTTTATTATTAAATTATTTAAGTACAAGACGGTATTAAAGGTCAATTTTCAATTAATTCATTTATTTTAATCGAAAAAGCACAGGCATTGCTCACGTAATGTTAAGAATGATTAAATATCTATCCATATGAGAATAAGGCTTGAAAGAAAATCCAGGTTACAAAATCTGCTATTATATTGATATTCTGAAATGAATTATCTGGATAGACCCTGCTTTTGTCGCGAAATGCATATGGCATGATAAAATGCCAAAATTCAGTTTATATGGAGATAAACATGGAAAAACAAAATTTTATGATTTACGGGTCTTACGGATACACAGGACAATTGATTGCGTCATTGGCTTGTAACCGCAAGATGAAACCTATCTTGGCTGGTCGCAATGCGAAAAAACTCCTTCAACAGGCTCAGCAACTTCAGCTAGATTATCGTGTTTTTGATCTCGACGATACGACAGCAACCGATCAGGCGTTAGGCGATGTAGTCACAGTGATTCATTGCGCTGGTCCTTTTGTGCATACTTACCAAGCTATGGCTCAAGCCTGTCTTCGCACTCATACGCATTACCTAGATATTACTGGTGAATTCAATGTAATTGAAGGCTTAATGTCGATGAGTGAACAAGCTCTCTCAGCAAATATCATGTTGATGCCTGGCGCCGGATTTGATGTAGTGCCATCCGATTGTCTTGCTTATTATCTCAAAGAAAAAATGCCAGACGCCGACAAACTTATCCTTGCTATTTCTGCGATGAATGATCCGTCACATCGAAAGCTCATGGTTTCACGCGGGACATTGCGGACAATGATGAACAGCATTACCGAAACGACTTATATGCGTGATCAGGGAAAATTATGCCCCATATCAAATAACATAAAAGCGCGGGCTTTTCCCTTTGGTAAAGACACCATGTTCACTTGTGAACCCATCTCCTGGGGTGATCTGTCTTCAGCATGGTGGAGTACAAAAATACCCCACATAGAGACTTATATGGCTGCCCCAAGTTGGATTACGCCATTACGTAAAGGTCTCAACTTTGTCAAACCATTGATGCAGGCATGGCCGATTCCTAAACTCATCGAATGGCAAATTAACTGTTTACCTGAAGGCCCTACCCAAGAGCAACGCCACTCTTCACAGTCACGGATTTATGGCGAAGTGAGTAATGCATCGGGTAAACGTATTGCTGCATTACTCAAAACACCCGAAGGTTATGATCTGACAGCTGAATCCACGTTATTATTGGTCAGCAAGATATTGAACGGCCAAGTTCACCCTGGATTTCAAACGCCAGCCAGTGCTTATGGCAGCGGATTGGTACTAGAAATAAATGGGGTGCAACGTGAGGACATCGTGTAACTGCAATGGCTACGGTCAGCCGACAATTCGCAAGGTCGAGCATGCATCCTCGATTTTCGAGCAGTTTTTTTTCTTTATAGTGCAGTTTACGTTGTTTGAAGATGATTCATTATAAATTGACTGGGAATAAAATGTATGAATCCATACTCTATGGCTTTACAAGTTATTTCGGATTTTGTTGTGCATCTTAATTTATATTTTATACTGTCAATTCTTTTTTCAATTGTTCTTTTTGACTTATGCAAAATTACAGCAATTTCTTTTGTGGTTTTTCCTCTCACCAAATAAAACAAACAAATAACCTCACCTTTTGACAAATTAAAATGATCAAAATTCCCTGACACTAAGTAACAATTGGTTGAATGATTTAATGCACGAAATTCAAAATCAGCTGATGTTAGCCCAGAAAATTCATGCATAAACTCAGGTGAAGAAACAATATGAATAGTACCAGCTAAACCTGCAACTCGATTATCTTTATCATAGATGGGAGATTTCCGAGTAAGAACGATAACATCTTTTCCATTAAATAATCTTATTGATTCAAGAAATGCAAGCGTAACTTTTTCTTCCATCACACGTTTATCCGCTTTTCGATAAGAATCAGCGTGGTTTGCCCAAGGCAAATTATAGTCATCAAGCCCAATAAAACTATTTAATTTGTCGAATCCACTAAATTTTTGAAAACGGCTATTACATCCAGCTAATTGAAATTCCTTATTTTTAAAAAAAATAATCCCGGGTAATCCATTAAGTATTTGATTACAATCAATGTTTGATAACTGAGGAAGCATTACTTATACCATTTAATACAAATGGGCCAAATATTATCATAATTATTCTAGTTTTTAAATAATGGCACAGATTATCTGCTGAAGAGATTTAATTCAGAATACGAAATTGTTAAGAAATAAAAACTGTCAGAATAAAGTAAATATTTCTCGATTCATTTTTTGTATCTTTTTGATTATAAAGAATTTCTACAACAAATAAATAATAAAGAATTGTTTATAATATTAATATAGCAATATCAAAATTTAATTGTTTCAAAAGAAATGAATGGATTGACTTTAT
>JANWKO010000277.1 GCA_025451335.1 Gammaproteobacteria bacterium | reverse complement strand
CTGCGTGAAAATAATTGTCATGGACAGACGAGAGCAGTTTTTTCAATGTTAGGCGATAAAGATATTCTCGCTACCATTGGAGTGATGAAAAATTGGATTCATGAATGGCATATCGCAAATTTGCCACATAAACGGGGGGCATCGAAAGAAAAATTACTCGAAAGTTTTCAACATGCAGAAATAACGAATGTTAATTTTTATAGTTCGGTTGAACTGGCTCATCAATCCGCTATTAAATTATCACAACCCGGAGATCGCGTTGTGGTGTTTGGATCTTTTCATACGGTTGCTGCAGTTTATTAGGATCTGATTACAATTTTACTATGCCGGACAGAAATTTCCGATTTTCTGTTTCGACCTAGCGAATTGTAATCAGATCCTAGTACTAAATACTTTCAAAAACTTTGAATGCTCTAGAATGCGCATCCACATTGTGCACGCGTAAATAATTTACCTTTTGTTTAGCAAGATGTAATGATAAAACAACTGTTTCCAAATCTCGTTCTGCAGGAGAATTTTCAGTGAACTGTTGTAAAAAAGATTTTCGGGAATGTCCAACAAGTAATCGTACGTTAAATTGGTGAAAATTTTCTATCTGTTTTATTAACTGCAGAGATTGCTGAGGAGAGACGCCGTAACCAATGCCTACATCAAAAATAATCCTTGAACGATTGATACCCGCATTTTCTAACAGAACAATTTGTTTTTCTCCCCAATTAGAGACATAAGCAACGGGATCTGCTTCGTATGGTAGGCGCTCTCCCCGGCTGACAGGCACCCCAAGATTATGCATGACTACAACATCACATTGAGTTGACGCGATAATTTCTTGCATCTCTGGATCACATAACCCAGAGACGTCATTTATCCAATCTACTTTAAAATCTAACGCTTTTTTTGCCACAGAAGCATTTCGAGTATCCACGCTGATTTTGGGTGGAATTAACATGCACGAAAATTCAGGAATAATGGAACTTAGCACAGGTCCTAATCGTTCCCATTCTATATCGGGTTCAAGAGATTTCGCTTTCGGACCGGTTGATTCGGCACCAATATCTATTATTTCTGCACCTGCTGCAACCAGAGCATGTATATGATTTACCGCGGTGTTTAAATCAATAAATTTTCCACCATCAGAAAAAGAATCCGGTGTAATATTTAAAATACCAACCAATTGAGGGGTATCAATTCGTTGTTGAACTTGTCGTGTGTTTAAAGGCGCATTACCAGAAAAACGTGATCCCCATTGCTGGGCTAATTCTGCAGCTGTTTTGCCTTGCAAAGGACCCGGTAAAGGATAAATCCATTTTGGTGCTATATCTGCTAGAGGCCACAGAGCAAATGGTCTCTCGTGCAAATTTTCATGCGGTATATGTAATTTTTCATCATATTGAATAAGATTATCCCAAGCGAGCAAATCGATATCGATGATGCGTGGTCCCCAATGTTTTTCAGGTTTTCTTCCCACAGCTTTTTCAATATTTTTTGTGTGCGCTAAAAATTCATAAGGGCTGAGTTGAGTTTCACAGCGTATAGCTAAATTAAGATAAGGAATATCCCAAGCGTTGGGGGCGTTTTCTGGGACTAAAGCATCGGAAATATAGACTGGTGAAACTTGTTGTATTGATGTGTGAGGTATTTGTTTAATTAAATTAAAAGCTTTTCTTAAATTAGCTAGCCGGTCGCCTAAATTAGAACCCAAGCCGAGAATCACCATATGCAATCTTTATCTCCATAATAAAATGAAACGCCTTTTTTCAAATCTTCAATGGCAGGCTTTTTCTTAACTTTGATAGCTACTAAAACTTGATTGTTGAGATTATTTTTTATGGCATTGTAAATTTCATGTCCCAAATGTTCCAATAATAAAAATTTGCGTGGAGAAATGGAGGATTTGATTTCGCTAATCAATTTATCATAACAAATTGTATCAGCAAGGTTATCCGAAGTGCATGCTTGCGGAGGTTGTATAAAATCAAGTTTGATGTCAATGACAACGATTTGCTTTTTTGGCAATCGCTCTGATTCGGACCATCCTAGATTTAATTTTAATTCCAAGCCATGTATGACAATACTACTCGCAATTTGATTATTCATTTATATTATTTGATCACCTTATTTATCTCAGTCATGACATCATTGGTCAACTTTGCTTTTACTTCAATAGAACCAATATTTTCTAATAATTGTTCCACCTTCGTTGCTCCAGTAATAACAGAGCTAACATGTGGATTTTTTAAACACCATGCTATAGCTAATTGACTAACTGAGCATGATAAATCTTCAGCGATTTTAGTTAATTTTTTTACTTTTTCAACTTGTTCTTGAAAATTACTGGGAATTAACCAAGCTTCTTTTGCTAAGCGACTTTCTTGTGGAATGCCATGATTGTATTTTCCCGACAAAATTCCGGAAGCTAAAGGACTCCAAGTGGTTGTTCCCATGTCATATTTTTCGAAAAGATGAAGATATTCTTTTTCTAAGTGATCGCGAAAAAACATATTATATTTTGGTTGTTCCATACTTGGTTTTATGCAATTGAGTTTTTCAGCTATATCATAAGCTGTTTGAATTTGAGTGGTACTCCATTCTGATGTGCCCCAATAAAATACATAGCCTTGACGAACTAAATAATCCATAGCAAGAACAGTTTCTTCAATAGGGGTATCGATATCTGGTCGATGGCAGAACAATAAATCAACATAATCAAGTTGTAATCGTTTTAAGGAATTTTTAGTACCTTCTAACAAATGTTTACGAGACAGGCCTGTATCATTAGGTCCATTTCCACCCCAGAAAATTTTGGTTGCAACAACCAAATCTTCACGTTTAAATTCTTTTAAAATGTTTCCCATTAATGCTTCTGATTCACCATGTGCATATCCCTCTGCATTATCAAAAAAGTTTATGCCGTGATCGAACGCAACGTGCATACATTCGCGAGCTTCTTTGAAACCGAGTTGTTTTGCAAAAGTAATCCAGGAGCCAAAAGAAATTTCGCTAAGTTTAATGCCTGCTTTGCCGAGTTTGTTGTAATGCATGGAAGATCCTTATCAGGAAAGGGGTTTTTCCTATGTTTTCATAAAAGTTCTTTGATTCTATCATCTTTTTTAATTTTTCTTTAAGATTCGTTGTTTAAAATTAATAAAGCATTAAAGGAATTTTAATAATAAATAATAAACAACTTTTAGCAGGGAGGAGCTTTTATGTTCACAACTCGTCTTCAACAGGTTCAGTCTCAACTGTCGCAACAATACGATCAAGCTAAAAATTGGGTAAATAAGCAACTCAATTCAGAACCTGTTTTGTACGTGCGCGATGCGATGGAAGGTGCTGTGAAAGCTTCTTTTGGCGTTTATTATATTTTTGATTTAGGATTATCTTTTCTGCCCCAAACCAGCGCTTTTTATAACGGATTTAAATTTGCAAAATATACATTTACAGGTCTTGCTTTAGGAGCTTCGACTGCGAGTTCTTACTTTAAGCGCAAACTCGATATAGCTTCACAGTACACCTTAGATCAAATTGAAAAAAATCAATTAAAAGCATTGGAAGAAGTTTTAGTTGAAGTTGATAAATTATTATCAAACACGCAGCGGCTAGTGCGGGAACAAAATGATTTATTGAAAGAAGCGGGTTATGGCGATCACTTAGTAAAATCGCTGGAGTCAAAAGAAGAAGAAAAAACTACGCATGATCGATCTTTATTTTCAAAATTAAAAAATTCTCGCCCTGCTTATTTTGCAAGTGCTGCAATAGAAGGGTTTGTTAAAGCTTCAATGGTACATTATATATTTGATTTAGCATCAACGATCACTCCTACAACTCAAGCATTTAATGTATTCAAAAATGTCTTGATAGGAGGAACATTCCTTACTGGAACATATCAAACATATAACCAAATGCGTTCTGACGCTAATTTCCACGAAAAATTGAAATTGCTAAAAACAAAAATTGCTTCAGCCTATGAAAAATTTGAATTAATCAAAAAAATGCTAGGCGATAAAGAAGGTCTTTTGAAAACGCTGGACATCGGCGGTAAATTGAATAAAGAGCAAGTTGTAATTGAAATAAAAGATTTTAAAGAAATTCCAAATTCAAACTTAAAAGCTAAAATATTGCAACTTACAGAATCGAAACCCGCTCAAGGTTTTAGAGCCGCGACAGATGGTGCCGTGAAAGCTTCTAGCGTGCACTACTTATTTGAACTAGCATTACCAACTTATCCCATGATTAGATCCATTGCGGCATTAATTTCATTAGTTGCTGGAACAATTAAATCTTATGAAAAAAGAATGTCTGACGCAGAGTTTCAAAAAGAATTGAAACAATTGAAAGATGAAATCATTAATATTTCACAATTGTTAGATTTGGCAAAACAAATCATGAGTCAACAAGTTAAATTTGTAGAACAAAATGGCTTGCAAACTGATGCTACTGATTTATCGTATTCGATACCTGCGCGTGAAGCAAAAGCTCAAACTGAGCCACCGTTAACAAAATCTGAAATTGAGTTGGCTAAATTCGAGGAAGGAAAAAGAGACAGCAAAATGTATTCTTCTTTAATTAAAGGTAGTTTATTTACAAAATCTCCTAATCCTGAGTTGCAAGCTATGGCTGAGCCTTTGTTGGCAAAAGAGGAAAAGGATGATTTAGGATTCATAATAATTAAAAACTCGACCTATTAGGTTATAACCCAATAAAAGATTATATTTTATTGGGTGGCAACTGAATGGAAAGTTTGCGCTAGAAATTCCGCCAAATTACTTATGCAAATATTCGCCAATTATGTTTTTTACTTGTCCTTGCCCGATTAGATTACCAAACTTAGTATAATTTTTTGTTTCGAATCGGATTCTTCCAGCTATGATAGCTGGATGAAGATTTAGCTGTTTTGCGAAATTTTCAATTGAAATAGCACTAAGAAGTGAAGCCGCATTTTTCTTCCAACTTGCAATCGGTATTAATGCTTCACTAGCAATTTCGTCAGCTTCTTTTTCAAGCGGATCATCGAATGCAGACGAATCTAGGTTATCTATAAATTGATTATCATTAGTTAAATGTTTGTAGATGTGAGCCATTTCATGCAGCAATGTATGCCAAAAATTATCTAATCTGTCATATCGTAATGTCATGCCTATTACAGGATGTCCATTTTTATCTAAAAAGCATCCGCCATCTACTTTTGTGTTAGTCAATTTCTCAAGAAAAATTAATTTAATTCCATCATGCTCTAGCATTTCTTTCGCAAGTAAAGGACCTTTATCAAATCGACTTAATTTTGCTAGATCTTTTAAATATTCTTTAGTAATAATTTGTTTGCTATAAGATTTTACTTTAATATTTTCTGCTAATAACAAAACTTTTGCTACCCAGCATAAAAGAACATATTTGTTTGATTTTTTTGTGCTATCCCTGCTATGTAAGGAACGTCGCCACATGATTGATTTCAATGAAATTCCGCCGATAGGTTTTAAAAATTCAGCCATAATTTCTTTGGGATTAAAATCATCTTTTTTTTGAGGTAGATTAATCCAATTTCTTTTCTTCATCTCTTGAAACGGAAATTTTTCCCATTCAATTTCGCCCAAATTAATTTTTGTCGCATGTATTTCTGCATCGTGCACCAAAACATCCAATGGTATACCAAGATGTTGGTTAAGCTTGCGTATCATTGCTATGGTTAGATTGCTTTTTCCTGATAAAATTTCAGAAACTTTACTTTTACTTCCAATATAATGAATCAAATCTTTTTGTTTTAGATTCTGTTCTTCCATACGAAAACGAATGGCTTCTATAGCAGTTGGCTTATTAAAAAAGAAATGTTTTGATTCGTACTCTTTAATAGCTAAAGCAAGTAATAAGGCTCGTTCGCCATCAGGCGTAGTCGGGTCTGGATCTTTATCAATGAGATCATTTATTTCTTGAAGATATCTGATATATTGCTCTTCATTTTGTATAAGCATTTTTTCCTCCAGGGTACGTTGACAATTAACAGTCATAAGACCCTATTCTTTATTTCGTCTGTCGTATTCCTTATGTGTACCAATCCAACGTACTGAAATAGTTGTAAGTTTATAAGCTACTTTAACTTCTAATCGATAATGGTTTCCTTTAACATTAAAAATTACTGTGTTATTTTCTAAAAAACTTGCGCTAGGATATTTATTTTTAATATCCTGAGGTGTTTTCCAAATAGATCCCTCAACATCAGACACCCAATTTTCAATCCATTTGGATGAATCGGTATGCTTTTTCGCGAAACTGTATAACAGTTGCTTCCCAATTAAGGTCATGCCTAAGGGAATAAGATTTGTATCATTTTTCAAAACTTACCACTCCTTGTAAACTTTAAGTTTTCTGATTTATAAACTTATTATAGTTCCTATTTTGGGAACAATCAATGGATTCCGGCTCAATTTATAAGGTCGTCATATTAATAGGTTTTTACCAAACGAGGACAGTATCCACGATTAGTGATACTTAATATGGATACAGTTCGCAATGAGATTGTTAAAAAATAAATATTCCATGGAGAATAGCCCGTACCATAATTCGCGGGGGGACATAAAATAGGACATTTT
>JANWKO010000276.1 GCA_025451335.1 Gammaproteobacteria bacterium | reverse complement strand
TGTGCTAATCAGTTTGTCATTAAATAAATGTTCTGTTTCTGGATGCAGTGGACAGCACAGTGTAACGACATCACAAATTGGCACCAAAGATTTCACATTAGGATGATAAGTTAAACCCAACTCTTGCTCTGTTTTTTCAGGCAAGCGGTGTCTATCGGTGTAATGTATTTTGACGTCAAATCCTTTGAGACGTTTTGCTGTTGCTAAGCCAATACGACCGGATCCAACAATACCAACAGTCATCCCTTCAATGTCATATTCGCGTTTTGCACAATCGGCAATATTCCAACCTTTTTTCAGCACGAATTGATGCGAAGGAATAAAATTACGAGCCAGCGCTAAAATTGCCATAACGTTATGTTCAGCAACACTAATGCTGTTGCAATAAGTGACTTCGGCAACGGTCACGCCTTTGTTCATTGCAGCTTGTAAATCAACATGATCGGATCCAATACCAGCTGTAATAGCTAATTTTAAATTTTTTGCCTTGGCAATTCTGGCTTCAGTAAGATAAGCAGGCCAAAAAGGCTGTGAAATGACAATGTCTGCATCAGATAATTCTTTTTCAAATACAGAATCTGCACCGTCTTTATCAGAAGTTACTATAAAAGTATGCCCCTGCTCCTCTAGAAATTTACGCAGACCCAGTTCGCCTGAAACGCAACCCAAAAGTGTTCCAGGTTGAAAATCAATTTTTTTTGGTGAAGGTAAGCTTTGCCCACCGGGATATCGATCTAATGTTGGAAGATCATCACGCGCATATTTTAGGGGTAAGCCATTTAGTGGATCATCATATAAAACACAAAGAATTTTTGCCATTTGTTACTCCTTATTTTCAATTAATCCTGATTTTGAAGAATAATAACAATAACAAAGTGCCAAAGCTATATTTAAGGGCTCAGAGTTATGTTTGGAGCATCAGCTTGTTTAAATTTTGTCAGAAAGGTGCCCCAGGCATGGTTTTGCCCCACCAATTTTTTGAATAATCAATGACCCCAGCTTAGATTTAACTTTCCCAATAGAATAATATTTGATCAATCAATAATCATTATTGTCAAAATGTGGAAATAAATTGACCTTTTATTTATGTGGTGTATAATAATGCAACACATTAGCTTAGCGAGGAATCCAATGAAATCCAGTCAAGTCTTACCTACTCGAGAAAGTATCTGTACAGAACTTAACTCCATGACATTAGATCAGATTACCAAAGAAAATCTTATTTATTTTTTAAAACAATATTGTCAAATACCAGAGAAACACAGTTTGTTATTTTGGTGCTTTATCTATTATAAAGCTAACAAAGATATTAGTGTGAACAAACTACTTAATATTGTAGAAAAAGATTTAACGCAAGATTTTACCTATTATCAACTTGGCGCTTTTATAGATGTTAGTAATGACAGTCTTTTAAGGAAAATTATAAATAAATTTACCGATAACGACCGTATTCCCGAATTGAAAGGACTCAAGCTGGCTATAGAAGAGGCATTCGATAAAGAAAATGGTTCCTATCGCCTAGATGATCCAACAAAATTCCATGAAGATATGTACAACATAAATCAAAGCGGATTTAATATTAAAAAAGCTCCAAAAGATGACCAAGAAGACGCCCCAAAAGAAGAAACTGTAAGTCAACAACTCCAGGAAAAAACACCTGAAGAATATAAACAAGTAAAGCGATTATGATTTATTCTCGCCAATCTCAAGATATGGCGGGAGTATTATTATTCAACGTCGCGAAACATCCACGACTATCAACTTAAGCCAATTCCTGGCACAACCATTACAAGACAAAAATATAAATAGATTCTTGCTAAATCATTAAAATTATTAATTAAATGCGACACGCAGGTGCGAATGGTTACGCAAAGTTAAAAATATTCCAGAAGCATAAAATTTGTGACTAAAATTCACTCAATAAGGTATTACTACCGTATTTTCATTTTCTATATTTAGGTTAAAATTTATTTAAATTTAGCTATACTGTGTAAAATTACTGTGTGTATTATTTTGCCAAATATCATTATCAAATTTAAGTAAATGATTTATCGATGTGATTTTAGGAAAATATTGTTGTTATTATGTTCAATACAAACCAAGGTGACACATTGTTTGCAAATAATTGCTTATTGCTATAGAATTAAACACATATTTTAAATTTGAAAAATTATCTTTCAAAATCGGGTTTGCAGCAAAATTGTTCAAGGTCTGACTTGATAATATTGTTAAGGATAGTTCTGAAAAAAGCCGATAGAAAGTATATTAAAAATTTTATATTTGTTAAGGAGAACAAAAAAACTAGCGAGAACAAAATGAGAAAGTTATATCCACTTACACCTAATCAGACGCGATTATATCATTATCAAAAGTCTTACCCTCTTGATCCATCATATAAGCTGAATTTCTTATATAAAATTTCTGGAAATTTAGACATTTTAAGATTAAAGCAGGTTATAGAAGAAATTTGTGAAGCAATAGATATCCTTAAAGTTGAATTTATAGAAATGGGCAACAATGTTTTTCAAGAATACTTAGAAGGGAAAAAACACGAAGTTGAAATTTATACCCGAGATCAAAATGAAAGTCTAATAGATTTTAGACAAAAAGTTTTAACTCACTTCCATCAAAGTGAAAAAATACCCGCACAAATCAACAAATGGCCACTAATAAAATTTGAAATCTTTCAAGCTGATGCTTGTGAAAATTATCTGCTTTTTGTATGTCATCACATTATTGGCGATGGTCAAAGTTATAATTTACTGATTGATGCTATCAATAAGGCATATAATAATAGATTCGACGAAATAGATTTGAAAAAATTTGCAAAAGAATATTTTGATAAACCTTTTCTCAGCGAAGGATTAGATATTAATGTGCAAACAAGATCTCATGAATATTTTTTAAAAGAAACGCAAAAGATACAATCTTTCACACTGAAGAAAATCAATCAGCAAAGAAATGAACAGTTGATTTTAGAAGGAAATACATCCCACTTTTATATAGATAAAAAGCAAATTGAAACTTACTTAGAAACAAATAAAATTTCGGAAAATTCATTTTTTATTGCAATTTATGCCATTTATTTAAAGAAATTAACAGATGAAAATATTTTAGTTATTGGATTGCCCATTCTAAACAGAAATAAAATGAATAAAAATGTATTTGGTTATTTAGTTAATACGCTGCCTTTGATTATTGATTTTGAAAATATAAATTCATTTTCTGATCTTATACAAATGATTAACAAAAAGATATTTTCATTAATAAGAAATCAATCATACGATATAGGTAATTTAGATAAGGTGGATATCAAGTTTAACAATTATTTTACCCTATATAGCAAAGAATTTAATTATGAATTTGAAGCTTGCACGGTAAAGAGAATTACATCAAATAAAAGTAATATTTTAACAGAATTTAAATGTTCAGTTGAAGTATTAGCAGACAAATATCGCGTTAGTGCTGAGTTCGGTGAATTTTTTAAAGATATTAGCATTGAAAATATTTTCAAAAATTTAATACACCAAGTTGTAAAAGAATCTGAAATTCAAATTAAAGATATAGAAATTTTAGGAATTAATAAAGAAAATAATTCAGATATAAATTTTCTACAAAAACAGCAAATAACTAGCTCAATCAAAGATAGATTTGAGCAAGTTACATTTAGTTTACCAGATAAAATTGCTTTGAATGATTGTAAACAAGAATGGACTTACAAACAACTTAATCAAAAAGCCAATAAAGTGGCACGTTATATAGTAAGTAAAGCAGCAAATTCAGAAAAAATAATTATTTCATTGAATAGAAATAATTATTTAATCATGATAATTTTGGCTATATTGAAATCTGGAAAATGTTATGTGCCGATTGATTTAATGTGTCCAGCAGAAAGATTTAACTATATTTTACAGGATTTAGACAACACATTTGTGATAGCTGAAAAAGAAATATTGGAAAGATATCAATTTGATGCTGAAAAATTCGTTTCTATTGAAAACTTGCTAAATCATTCTGAAAATTACGATGATAGTGACTTGGGAATACAAATATCGCCAGAATCAAATGCCTATATGATTTATACCTCGGGTTCTACAGGAGCTCCAAAAGGAGTAGAGGTTTCTAATAAAAACTTGTTGAGCTTATTAAAAGCTTGTCAAGAACAGTTTCAATTTAATAATAATGACGTGTGGACTCTTTTTCATTCTTACGGATTTGATTTTTCAGTATGGGAAATTTTTGGTTGCCTCTTAAATGGTGGTAAATTAATTGTCGTTGATCATCTCACTAGTAAATCACCAGCAGATTATTATGAAATATTATCAAAATTTCAGGTCACAGTATTGAATCAAACACCAACAGCGTTTAAAGGAATAATCCAAGAAGATTCATTTCAGAAACAAAATCTAAATCTTAGATATGTTATTTTTGGTGGAGAAGCATTATATTTCCCAGTTTTAAAACAATGGGTAGCAAATCATCCGCTTTCTTCTGTAAAATTAATTAATATGTATGGTATCACTGAGACCACAGTTCACGTCACCTTTTATGAAATTAATGAGCAAGATTTAGAATTGAATAAAAGTATTATCGGAAAGCCACTCAGTCATCTTGGTATCAATATAATTAATTCCGATGGGAATTTACTGCCAACAGGAATATCTGGAGAAATTGTAGTTTACGGAGAAGGTGTAACCAATGGTTATTATAAAAAAATGAATCTTACTAACTGTAAATTTGAAAAAAAAGAAAATGGTATGACATATTACAAAAGTGGTGATCTAGGGAAATTAATGCAAGACGGAAATATTGAATATTTGGGCAGAATGGATAAGCAGGTGCAATTGCGAGGATATAGGATTGAGCTCGGAGAAATTGAAAGTCATATTATCAAAACAAGTCTTGTTAAAGATTGTGCTGTTGATTTGGTAAATTTGGATAATGGTGGAGAGGACCAACGTCTTGTTGCATATATTGTACCTGAAAAAAATTATGAACAAATTGCTCTTAAAACTTTGTTAAAAAATTTCTTATTACCATATATGATTCCATCACATTATATCTCGGTAGAAAAAATACCGACAAATGTGAATGGAAAAATTGATCTTGAAATGTTAAAAAATTCAATTAATAAAATTGGTTCGCTAATTAAAGGAAAAACACAAACTGAGAAATTTCTTTTTGAAATAATATCATCATTAATTAAAAATGATAATTTCTCACTAGATGAGAATTTATTTGATGTTGGTGTAACATCAATCGACCTAGTTAGCATTTTCAATCGGATAAAAGAAAAATACTTAATTGGAAATATTTCTATATTAGATGTTTTTCAATTTCCAACTGTTGAAAAGCTATCAGCTTTTATTGATAAAAAAAATCAATCAATTAATATAACAAATTTGCAAACTGATAGAAGTCAGTTAAGAAAAAATTTATTAAAAAGGCGAATGGCGAGTTAACCATGATGAAAC
>JANWKO010000275.1 GCA_025451335.1 Gammaproteobacteria bacterium | reverse complement strand
TGCGGATGCTTATCCATTAAAAGAACAACAGTTTTTGATGGCTATATTAAATGGCGCTATTAATATCGCCGTTGCTATTTCACCAGTTATTGGTAGTTATTTAACATTGTATTTTCACTGGCAAGGAAATTTTGTTGCACTTTTATTGATTGGAATGCTTACATTAATAATGACAATCTTATTTATTCCATTTCATAAATTAGTATCACATGATTCTACCTTGTCATTAGGTGGTTATATATCCATTATAAAATCCAAGCCTTTAATGTTGTTAATTATTAATATTCTTTTTGTTTTTGTTCCTTATTGGATTTTTGTTGGGATGTCACCATTGCTTTACATAAAAGATTTACATGTGAGTCTTACTCATTTTGGTTATTATCAAGGTATATTGGCGTTTGTTTTTGCTATTGGTAGCATCTTGTATGGTTTAGTTATTCGTGATGCGAGTTTTGATCAGAAAAAAATGTTGAATATTTCACTGCAAATTTTAGTGGCAAGTTTATTAATTATTTTATTTGTTACTTTGATAAATAGCACAAGTCCTTGGATGATTACCTTAGCTTTTTTACCATTTATTATTAGTCAAATTATTCCAAGCGTAATACTTTATCCATTGGCATTAAATTTTTTACCTCATGCGAAAGCCCGTGTATCAGCTATCATACAAGGTAGTCGTCTTATTTTGACGGCGATGGGTTTGCAAATAGCTGGTTATTTTTATCAAAGATCATTTCAGAGTATAGGTATTGTTTTAAT
Source organism: Gammaproteobacteria bacterium (assembly GCA_025451335.1). Classification (GTDB taxonomy): domain Bacteria; phylum Pseudomonadota; class Gammaproteobacteria; order DSM-16500; family DSM-16500; genus JAJPGW01. The sequence goes on along the minus strand of JANWKO010000275.1, from coordinate 6,077 downwards.
TGGTTTTATTAGCATTGCTGCGCTTACACTGTTTTTTGTTATAAAAAATCGTGACTTAATGGAACATACATAAATTAATCCAGGAGAGAATCATTAATGCATCATCATGAAGAACCTTCAAAAAGTTGGTTAGCCACTTACTATCCGCTGTTATTAATCTTCACATTCCTTATTGTTATTTCATTTGCTGGTGCAGAAACTTGGCATGATTGGATGCTAAATTTTATGGCCGGATTTTTTATCGCGTTTTCCTTTTTCAAATTATTAGATATCAATGGTTTTAGTGATGCTTATGCACTTTATGATTTATTAGCAAAACGCTGGCAAACTTATGGCTATATTTATCCCTTCCTTGAGCTAGCGTTAGGTTTAGGATTTTTATTTCGATTTCATGTTAACTTTTTATTGATTGTTTCTATTGTATTGATGGGATTTAGCAGTTTAGGTGTTATCCAAGCATTACGTGAAGATAAGGAAATTCGTTGTGCTTGTTTGGGTGCGGTGTTGAATTTACCCATGTCTACTATTACGTTGATTGAAGATTTAGGAATGGTTGTCATGTCTGTCATCATGTTGATAGCTAGTTAAATTTATTGCAAGAGCAAATTAGTAAATGTAGATACTATCTTTAAATGCAAACAATTTTGTTGCTCTGCTGGTGGATACGCGCTTCGCGCTTAATCCACCAAAATCTCGAAGATTGATCGGAATCAGTATTAGTGAAAGTAGTCTGATTCCGCTTCGCTATGCCGGATTATTTTTATTTTATATATTTCAAATGGTTATCTTGACGTTATGTCGAGTTTAAAATAATACAGCCACCTGATATAATTGCCTCCAATAATGACACACAACGGGGCTTAAGATGTTTTCGCACACAACGAAGCAAAAGTTAGAAGAAATCCGAAAAAATTTTTCTAGTGTTGCCCAAGAAATATTTTTAAAAAATCATCTGCAGCCTTTTTCTGGTCAGCGTAAAGTAAATTTGCACCAATTACCTGTAGAGCGTATCTCTTATGGTGCACAGCATGCCTCGCGTGTCGCTATATATATTCCTATTTTAGTAAATTATTTTCGTACAATAGGTTATCCAGAAGAATTAATCTGTTTAACGAATGAAGAAATTACAATGCTGCAATTAGCAGCATTGTATCAGGATGTTGCGCGTAAAAGTGATAGAGAAGGTGGTCAAGAAAAACAAAGTGCTGATCGATTTAAACAATTTTTAATTTCACAAGACATTACCGATTCTGCAGCATTGGATTTTTGTAGCTATATTTATAACGATAAAAAAGACTGCTTAAATGATTTATTACAAGCTGCGGCCAGCTTAGACATGATGCGTGTTCGTCATCATTTGCAATTAAATGAAATCAGATTGTATGAAAAAATTAGAAGCCAAGATAAGTCTTCCTTTTTAAAATTAGCTAAAGCAATACGTAATTATATTGCTGAACAACATGATTTGAAGTATTCCTGTAAAATTATGGAAGGTAAAAAAACTATTTACGAAGCTATTGCTGCTACACGAAATGCTGATCAGCCACAGCTAAAACAAGATTATGAACAAGCTAGATGCGTTTATAAATAAATAGAGGAAGATTTAGAAAAACATGCAATGTTATCGAAGTTATATAGCTTCACCAAAGTTAATAGAGAATCCGTTTCAGCTGAAAAAGTAAATATTGATCCAAGAATTATTCCAAAAGCCACTTATGTTAATACTTATAAGAATAAAATACATCTTGATTTTTCTTCTTATGAAGAAGCGAAGCATTACTTATCTTTTATTAGAATGGCACGGCATAGATTGTCGCCAAAGGCCACTGTAAAAGAAACGCTTTTCAACTTGGATGGTAAATACCGTGTGTTGTTGTCGTATGGCGATTTGTTGTCATTGAGAAGTTTGATTAGATGGCGTGCGCCTGGTTTTGATATACCAAATAGATATTATTATAAAGCAATACGCGCAAATACAACTTGTTATTTTCATATTTTTGCACAAGAGTTGGCGATTGGTAAAAAGGGTGCAAAACGTATTGTTCCAAAAAATTCATTCACTGTAACGGGAAAGGGATTTTTTAGTCGTTCGCTGGTTTCAAATGAAATAGATGTTAAAAAACCACAATATTTACCAGAACAAAAAGAAAATTATACATCTAGTCAGTCAGCATCATTAGGACTGCAAAACCACTTTCCACCTGTATTTCGATTTGGTAAACATCATGTATCTGCTGGGGTTATGTTTAATGAAAGCAGCGTGCGTTTAACAGATCGATTATATATTTATGATGGTGGAACAGCGGGTAGGCCTTATGATCACAATTATCTAACATCAGCTGAAAATTATGCCAAATCAAAAATAGGAAAAATATTATTTAGCGCTGATAAATTAGATGAATTTATTAAAGCCATACAGATTTTTCCCAATCGCGGTAAGTATAACGAAGTATTGGCACGATTTAAATATGATAATAGTGTCAAAACTTTTATTGGCAGTGATGATTTGGAATCACGTTTGATGGCAAGACATTATGCTGATTCATTAGCGAGAGAATTGCATAGACAAGGTAAGTGTTCCAAAGAACATAAAATTCCAGTTTGTTTTTATACGCCAGACAGACCTGACTTGTTATTCAAAGAATATACTCAGTTTGAATATGAATTGGATGGTATAGAAGCAACTTCTATTTATCTTCATAAAAGATATGGGTATTACCATCAAAACAAATATGAATTTTTATTAGGATTAGATGATTCTACTGTTTTAGAAGCTTTATCGGAAACACTAACAGATGGAAAAACTGTCTTATTAGCCTTATTGCAAAGAGGTTATGTGCACATCTTTAGATTTTTAAATGAAAAAGAAACTATCAATATTTTTAATCTATTAACATCACAATTAGCAACTAGGTCTGTCTCACTAACATGCTTAACAAAAATATTATTTCATTCACTAATGTCGGGTGATGAAAAATTGGCACATCTCATTTTTGATAAAATTGCGCTGGAAAGAGTAGTCGATGCATCTTCTTTAACTGATTCTTTATTTCTCGCAATAGAAAGAAATCAAGTGGAGTTTGTTAAAAAGTTTTTGGCTAAAAATAGTGATCTTGCTAATGCAAAAAATAAGGAAGGTTGTTACGCTCTTAGTGTGGCTTCATATCATGGTTGTGCTGAAATTGTTGATTTATTACTGCGTTATCATGCTGATAAAAATGCTCGTGGCGATAATTTTTACGATTACAAAAGGAATATTATTTACGTAGTAAGCGCCCCTATTTGTCTGGCCGCGGCATATGGTCATTCGAAGGTGGTAGATTTGTTATTAAAAAAAGGAGCAGAACCCAAGCTGAAAAAATTTGGAAGTCATTCTCCTTTATCTGTAGCGGCCGCTAAAGGTCATATCGAAAATGTTAAATTGTTGCTCCCGTCCGCTGATGATGATGAAAAAGATCATGCTTTTATTCGTGCGGCAACTGGCGGTATGGCTAACGTTGTTGGATTGTTGCTGTATCAAGTTAGTCAATCGGCAAGAAATGAAGCGCTAAATAATGCTGTTAAGGGAGGTCATAAACAAATTGTCGATGCGTTAATCGAATATGATGCTTGCAGTAAATCAAAACAAAAAGCATTAGAAATATCGCATAAATCTTATGGATTGAAACCAGAATTAGGTCATGGTACTTCAAAGGAAGTTGCCCGCCTTTTTGATAGTTACTCACAATTTTCTTTATTTCAATGGCGACATCATCGAACATTGGCAAAAAACATGGCATATACATTGTATCGAGCTGGCTGGAATTATAAGCAATGTTCTCAATATATAAATTCAATGACAGATCATTTAAAAATAAATGAGCGTGGAACATTTGCTGCATTACTGCGTCAAATCAAAAATACTTATGATCCTAAACCATTGACTGGGCCGATTGATTTAATTGGAAGACGTCCTTGATGAATGTAGATACTGGGTTTGAATACAAACAATTTTTATTGTCCTGATGGTGGATACGCGTTTTGCGCTTAATCCACCAATATCTCGAAGATTACCGGATTTATACAAATGAAATTACTTCTTACGACTTTCTCTAACTTTATCTTCCCAAAAATTATCCATTTCTTCTTTATCTTTAAAAACAATACGCTCTAAACATTCAGGCCCTGAATAATTATCTAACCTACCATCAAATAATTTTCCATTTAAATGATCCGTCTCATGCTGAAAAACTCGCGCTTCCCAACCTTCCAACAAACGCGAAACTTGTTGGCCATTAGGGGTGTGATAAGTTGCCATAATGGCATCATAGCGATTCACAATGCCAGTAGTAAGTGGTATAGAAAAACAACCTTCGAATGCCGGAACTAATTTTGGTGATTTTTCACCGGGTCGCAAATAAGGGGTGTAAGAAGGATTAATCATGACTTCTATTTTTTTTTCAGCTTCAGAACCGTCTGGCGTAAAAATAAATATTCGCTGTTTGATTCCCCACTGATTAGCTGCCATGCCAGCTGCGCTTTCATGAGCGCCATTAGCTGCTTTTAGCTGAGTTGGCAGAATGGAATAACACATATCATTAATTAATTCTTGTAGATTCGGATCTTTAAAATCCTCAACGTTAGGCACGATTTCCCGCAAAATGGGATGCGATTTTTCAACGAACTGCAATAATTTTGGCATGATTAAACCTATTCTTTTTTCTTATTCTTCATTTGCTTTACTTCCAATAAATACACACGACGATTGTCACTATGCAAAACTTTAAACCGCAAATTTTGCAATTTTACATTTTCACCGCGTTTAGGCAAATGACCAAATGCTTGAAGAATAATGCCACCAATCGTATCAAATTCTTCCTCCTCAAATTTGGTATGAAAATATTCGTTGAATTCATCTATCGGTGTTTGTGCTTTTACAATATAAACTTCATCACTATGTTTTTTAATATAAGCATCATCTTCATCAATATCGTATTCATCTTCAATTTCACCAACGATTTGTTCCAATACGTCTTCAATGGTGACTAAGCCAGCAACATTTCCATATTCATCTAATACAATAGCAATATGATTGCGATTGACACGAAATTCACGCAATAAAATATCTAATCGTTTGCTTTGTGCAGTAAATACAGCAGGTCGTACGACATCAGCCATATTGAATGTACCCGTTTCTTTTTCTTTATTAAAATAAAATTTCAACAAATCTTTAGCTAATAAAATACCCGACACTTCTTTAAAGGTTGAATCAACGATAGGAAAGCGAGAGTGACCAGATTCAATGACGATAGGTAATATTTCTTCTAAATCGCTATCTTTTTCTAAAACGACCATTTGCGTCTTCGGCACCATGACTTCTCGCACTTGCATTTCTGATACTTGTAAAATGCGTTCTATCATGCCAAGCATTTCTTCGCTCAATACATCGCGATCTTGAGCATCACGTAAAATTTCCATTAATTGTTCACGATCTTGTGGTTCGCGAGCAAGAATTGCGGTAATACGTTCTAACCAAGAACGTGATTTATGCTTATCTTTATGTTCTTCATCAATTGGATCAATCATAATGTTTTATATCGTCTCCACTTTCATAAGGATTTTTAAAGCCTAACGCATCTAAGGTTTCAATTTCTAATTTTTCCATGACTTCTGCATCTTGATCATTTTCATGATCATATCCCAATAAATGGAAAATGCCGTGCACAATCATATGTGCCCAGTGTGCATCGCGTGTTTTTTCTTGTTCATTTGCTTCACGATTAACAACATCGGAGCAAATAACAATGTCCCCTAAAATGGGAAGTTCAATTTCAATATTGTCAGGTGTGACAAAAGGAAATGATAAGACATTGGTTGGTCCATTTTTATGACGATAAGTTGAATTGAGATCTGTCATTTCTTCAACATCAACAATGCGAATCGTTACGTCAGCGGAATCAATTTTTCGGCTTAACGCTTTTTTTGCCCATTGTCGTAACAATGATGATTTTGGAGCAAGTGCTTTATCAGCAACATGCTGTATTGTAATTTGATACATATCGCTATCTATTTCTTATTTGGATTGTTGTTTTCGTGTT
>JANWKO010000274.1 GCA_025451335.1 Gammaproteobacteria bacterium | reverse complement strand
TTTACGCATCATCTGTCCGGTGGAAAAGGAGCTCCAAACGGTCGAGCTCAAGTTTTCTTAAACTTTGAAGAACGTCCGGGAATGGAATGCATGACAGAGATGATCCCTCTGATTGATGGGGTTAATGTCGTGTCGTTATACTATCCTAGAGATTTTAAGTGTATACAAGGTACTTCTAGAAATGATTCTCATCATTAATCTCGACGAAACTTTCTTTTTATGAGGCAGTTCCTACTGACAAGGGAATGAGAAAGCAAATAGGCATACAAAAGAAATACGATCTTTTTTATCTTTAAAAATTAAAAAAATCGGATTAAAAAAAATTAATTTTTATTTAAATCAAGTAGGATTTCTTGCGTCGTTTTTAGCTGTACAAAGCTTTCACCTAACACAGTATTATGGTGATCAACTATTTGTTGAGCTTTAAGAACATTATTATCAATAGTGCTATGCGCATCTTTGACTAAAATAGTGTTGTAACCTAAGCTGAATGCTCTTCTGCATATAGTGTCTATGCAAAATTCTGATTGCATGCCAACAATAATCAAGTTTTTGATGTTGTGATGATTAAGTTCATTTTGCAAAGTGGTATTGTAAAAGGAATCACATTTGGATTTTTTGATAACTGTTTCAGAGCTTAGCGGCGTTATTTTAGAATGAATTTTCCATGATTCACTGCCTTCTGCAAAAATTCCACTTTGCAGCGTATGTTGCATGTAAATTACAGGGATGTTTGTAGCGCGTGATTGATTAATAATTTTTGCAATATTATCAATTACAGTCTCCCCATTAAATAATGGAAAGTTTTCCACTGAAAACATAATGTTTTGAACATCTACCACCAATAAAGCTGTATCCATTTTCCGCTCCGTATTTCGTTTAAAAATTATTCTAATCAAAAAACATGATCTGTCAACTGACAAAGAAAATTGAAGAGAAATTTATTGCGATGGTGAGCCAGCGTAATGCTTTATCAGTGAAAGAGGCTATGGATGAATCTCGAAATTTGTTTTGTAAGAGTTATGATGCACAACTCAGATTATTTGGAATCCAACCTATTTTTGACAAACAAGAAGAAAATAAAGAAGACAAGAAACAAGAAAAACAAGAAGAAGAACCATCATTGTTACAACGATGGATGACATATGCGAGTTCATGAAGAAATTCTCATTAGACTCTAAAGCTCGTTGATTATCCGCTTGGCTGAGCCTCCAACCACCGATCTTCGAGTAAGAATTTACTTTTTGGCAGTGGAGTTTGTGTTGGTTGTAAATGAGCAGCCAAGCGCAGATGATCGAGGCTCAAAAATCAAAGATTTAAGGCCAGCATATGAATTTTCATCAGACCTTAATAAATTCTTTAAAAATTGCAGGTGCCCATGGTCTAATCATTAGTACGCAAGCATGACCGATTCTATTATTAATCGATTCACCAGAATCTTGTTCTTTCAGAATAAGAAATTCTTCTGCCAATTGACGCAGTTTTTTTCGAAATAAGGCATTCGATTCCGATGTTAACATACCAAATTGACAAATCATTTCTTCATTTTCATGACGAAAATCGGATTCGATAAAATCATTTAAAATATATTGTTGAAAAAACTTCTGGATCGGTCCGTTCGGAATCCAAACAAAATTAGAAGAAATTAAAAGTTTAATTTTATTTTTTGGCAGTAATTCAATAATTTTTATTTTGTCGAGTTCAGCTAAATACTGGATACACTCATGTTCTGTGAGATTGTAGTAATTTAGTATATCTTTCACACTCCAGCGATTCACAACACAAATAGTGACTAAACAAAGCCTGCGATTACTGACAATAATTTTTTCTTGTTCTAAGGTTAATTGAGTAATGCGTTTACTCATTTGCTGCATTTTTTGTAATAAATCAGAAATCTCAATTCCTAAAAATTCGCAAATCGCATCGATTCTTTCCAATGTTAGTTGTGAATTAGCAAACATGCGTTTAATGCTCGCTTCTGATAAATGTAAATGCTTAGCCACTTCACGATAAGTCAGATTTTGGCTTTTCAGTAATTGTTTTAATGCCTGTACTAAGAGATCAGATTGTGACATATCACCTCTCCAAAATTGTTGCCCACGGACTTTGTAGTTTGTTCCTATCTTGCGGGTGTCCTGAGGCAAAACTCAGTTTTAGTATTAAAATTTGATACTCATGGTATATAAAATAACGACTTTTGTAAATGAGGTTGAATTATTTGATACTAAATAATAATTTGCATTCTAAGAATTTTTATTACTTAGAGGTGTGGCACATGTTTATTATTTTGAAGGCAATAAGTGTGATTCTTTTCGCAGATTTCATCACTGGATTAATTCATTGGATGGAAGACAGTTATTGGAGTCCTGAGACGCCGATTTTAGGTAAATGGATTGTAGAGCCCAATCTAGCGCATCATAAAAATGGCCAAGAATTTTTGAAAAAGTCATGGCTCGAAAGTTCTTGGGATTTACTGATTGCAGGGTTGTTAATTATTTTTGCAGCATATTGGGCAAATTGTTTATCTTGGGAAATTTGGCTGTTTGCTGTCATTATTATTAATGCGAATCAAATTCATAAATGGGCGCATATAACTCGCTATGAAAATAAACCCCAAATCATTGGTTTTTTGCAAAAACTATATATTTTACAAAGCACAGAGCATCATGGAAAACACCATCGTAAACCCAATAATTCCCATTATTGCACGGTAACAAATTGGATTAATCCGATATTGGATAAGCTTCACTTTTGGCGTGGCTTGGAAAAAGTATTTGGGTAGATAATTTATTAGCCAAAAAAACAAGAATCATGTTATATTCAGCCAACTATTAGGAATGCATATGAATAGATCTCAATTAGCTTTATTAAAAACTCGACGTTTTCTTCCATTATTTTTAACTCAGTTCTTCGGTGCTTTTAATGATAATACTTTTAAGAATGCACTAATTATCTTAATTAGTTATAAATTAGCAACGCTTTCAGGGCTCAATTCACAAATGTTAGTGACGGCTGCTGCTGGCATTTTTATTCTGCCATTCTTTTTATTTTCCGCAACAGCAGGTCAATTGGCTGATAGTTTTGAAAAATCGAGACTTATTTCCATCATTAAATTTATTGAAATTCCTTTAATGCTCATTGCAGCGATAGGGTTTTATTTGCAAAGTGTTCCATTGCTCATGATCGTTTTATTTTCCTTAGGGATCCACTCTACTTTTTTTGGTCCATTAAAATATGCGGTTTTACCAGAACACTTACATGAAAATGAATTGATTGGAGGGAATGGTTTAATTGAAGCTGGCACGTTTCTTTCCATTTTGTCAGGTACAATTTTAGGTGGAATTCTCATTTTGCACGCTTACGGTGAGTGGATTATTTCAGGATTGACAATCACGATGTCAATCGTAGGATGGTTGACAAGTTTATTTATTCCTAAAACGAGTTACCATAAAATAAAAATCAATTTCAATATTTTTAAAGAAACATTTTCGCTTATAAAATATTCTCATGATCATGGAAATATATTTCTATCTATCCTAGGTATTTCTTGGTTTTGGGTAATAGGTTCGACTTTCATTGCAGAATTACCGGTATTGGTTAAAGAAATTTTGCATGCTGGAGAAAGTCTTATTACTTTGTTCTTCGCGCTTTTTTCAGTTGGTCTGGCGATAGGTTCCTTACTTTGTAATAAATTACTTAAAGGAAAAATTCATGCGACTTATGTTCCAATTGGTGCATTGGGGATGACTCTATTTATTTTAGATTTTTATTTTGCTTCTTCGAATTTTGCTCCTGTGAATTTTGTCCCATTTTGGCAAATGATGAATTTGAGTCAATTTTTACATACTTTTTCTGGCTGGCGAATCATTTTTGATTTATTGTTAATTGCCATTTGTGCCGGTATTTATACTGTGCCTCTTTATGCAATTTTGCAGCATCGTAGTTCCAAAGAACATTGTGCGCGAGTCATCGCTAGCAATAATGTCGTAAATGCATTATTCATGGTTGCAGCAGCAATATTAACTATGATTATGTTGAAATTGGGTTTTTCTGTTTTAAAAGTCTTTCTTGTTCTTGCTTCTATTAATACGCTAGTAACAATTTATATTTGCAAATTATTGCCTGATGCATTTGTAAAAGGAGTTTTTCGCGTAATTTTAAAAGCATTATATCGTGTAGAAATCAAAGGTATTGAAAATTATTATGCCTCAGGTGAGCGCGTTGTCATTATTGCCAATCATACGTCTTTTATAGATGCATTATTGCTCCCGATTTTTTTACCTGATAGATTAACATTTGCTGTAAATAAACAAGTTGCTAAAAAATTATGGGTTAGACTATTTCTCCGTTTAGTCGAAGCGTATAGTCTCGATCCCGTTAATCCTATGTCAATTAAGTCTTTAATTGAGTATGTGAAGCAAAATAAGCGTTGCGTCATTTTTCCAGAAGGGCGGCTGACTGTCACAGGTTCCTTGATGAAGATTTATGAAGGTCCTGGTTTGATTGCTGATAAATCTGGCGGAAAATTACTACCCATATGCATTGAAGGTGCTAAACATACTCTTTTTTCTCGACTGCGTGGTAAAGCTCCAATTCGACTTATGCCAAAAATTACCATTAATATTTTTCCTCCTGTTGATTTAAAGGTTCCGGCAGAAATAAAAGGGCGTCCACGTAGGCAACAAGTTGGTTATAAACTATATGATGTCATGACTAACATGATGTTCGCAAATTGCAATATCAACAAAACATTATTTTTATCATTACTAGATGCAAAATCACTACATGGTGCTCGTTATAAAATAATGGAAGATATAGAGCGTCAGCCAATTACCTATCAACAACTTATCATGCGTAGTTTTATTTTAGGCAGCATCATAGCTAAAGAGACGTATTCGAATGAAGTTGTTGGAATTTTATTGCCGAATATGGTGTCTTCTGCGATTACTTTTTTTGGATTGCAAGCTTACGGAAGAGTTCCGGCGATGTTGAATTATTCGAGTGGCATCAGTAACACGGTAATAGCTTGTCAAACTGCACAAATTAAAGTTATTTATACCTCTAGCAAATTTATTCAATTAGCAAAACTGCAAGATATTTATTCTGAGTTGATAAAAAACAATATAAAAGTTATTTTTCTTGAAGATTTACGCTCTAGCGTAACATTTTTGGATAAAGTAAAAGGCTTTATTATGGCGCGTTTTTCAAGATTCTTTTATAATTGGATTAACCAACAGACTCCAGAATCTACTGCTGTGATTTTATTTACCTCAGGATCAGAAGGAACACCGAAAGGAGTTGTTTTATCGCATAAAAATATTCAAGCAAATCGTTATCAAATGAGTGCTTGTGTGGATTTTAATTCAAATGATAAAATTTTAAATGCTCTTCCGATTTTTCATTCATTTGGCTTGACAGCAGGGTTGTTATTACCGGTACTTTCTGGAGTAAAATTATTTTTATATCCTTCACCATTGCATTATCGTATCGTTCCTGAAATTTCGTATGATATCAATGCTACCATTTTGTTTGGCACAGATACGTTTCTTTC
>JANWKO010000273.1 GCA_025451335.1 Gammaproteobacteria bacterium | reverse complement strand
GCACTTGTTATATGTTCGAAATATTTCAGTTCAATCAAAAAAGGTATGTTTTGCAGATGATTGATATCCCAATCCTGATATTTCAATTGCGCAATCATGTGTTCCTGCAATACAGCACCCAATCTTATTTTATTTTTTTCGGATAAATGGCGCGACAAGTGCATCAACTGTTGTACTATGATTTCCTGCACAAAAACATGAAAAGCATTGTAACGTTTCTTTAGAATGTTTTGATAAAACAGGATCATTTTCTCTTGATATTCATCATTCATACCGCCCAAATGATGCAAGGCTCGACAGACACAATGAAATGAAAATACACGATCCAGTCTCGACTCAACAGCGAATTGCTCTTTCAGCAGATCAATCGCTGCGTCCTTATTTTTTTCTGCGAAACAAACTAACTGCTTGGTAATTTCCATGACATCAAAATAACTGGTAAATACATAACGTGTGTCATTGAATAATGCTCTCCAGTTGTCTATTGCACTTTTTTCATTGCCTAGAAGGAAGAAATTTTCTGCAAGAATAGCGTTTTTTGCCATAGCTGTTCCATAGTCTTTCTCATCAGATAAATCAAGTGTCGACAGTTCAGCAACCAGGCTGCCACTGTCTATTTTTAGCAGGTGATGGATTTTTTTTTGCTTCGCTGATAATAATTCACTGTTTTCAAGAATGCGTGCTTTCTGAAGCAGTGAAAGCGGACTCGCTTTGGGTGTATCCATGTCACACAATCGCGCATAAAATTTTCCTTTTGCTTCGAGATCCTGAATTATTTGCCAACCACTTGTACTCTGATAATTGAACTGGACTTCTTCATCTACATATTTTTTAAACCAGCTAACCCATTCATCTTTGAATAATTTGCTATCGATAAGATACTTGTAGGTAATAAAGAAATATTCGCCAGACTGATGTGAAAACCCAGAAAAAACTGCGTTTTTTAATAATGCGCGGCTAATGAGGAATGTTTCATGTTCCCTCGTTTTTACCTCCCTCCCCTGCGAATTATAAAAAAAGGTGCCCAAATGTACCGGCTCCCCATTCGAATATGTAAAATGGATAGTCAAACACTTTGTTAATTCTACAAACGCTTTATCGTAACAACCTTTACTGACAAGCGATTCAGAATGAAAAATTTTCCAGAATTCCCTATTTTTTTTCGCAAATTCTTCACTGAATCCGTATGCTAATTCTCTTAACCAGGGTTCAATTATTATTTCATTTCTCTGAAAACAGACAAGCAAACATTCAAAGCTCTGTTCTCTTTTTACCTTATCTTTACTTTCTAATGCTTTCCAAGCGAGTTTCATGACACTGGTTAAGGTATCAACATATCCAGTCATTCCACCATAATGGAGAAGTTGCAGGAAAATATTAGCGTATTGCAGTTCTCGCTGACTTGCTTTTTTATAGATATCACTGATATCGGGATGATAATAATTGTAGATTGTTGTGATGCTATTAATTTCATTTTCAATAATACGGTAATAGCCATCATCTGGCTTATATTTTCTTTCCTCAACAAGATATTTCAATTTATCGATGCCATCAACTTTAGCGGTGACTGCATGGACCATAGCATCTCTTGGTTTCATATCATCAACGAGCGATTTAAATTGCTGAAGTGTGCATTTGCCTAGATTGAGTGGAGTTTTGTCTTCGGAATGGAATCGGATTGTTGTCATAGGCATAGTCCATTATGTGCACATTTTTAAAAAAGATCCTCATTTTATTCAAACATTGATCAGCTGTAAAGTAATTAACAAATTAATTGCGAATCGCTAAGGCCGTGTTGATAAAGTCAGCGCAAAGCTGATACGAAATATCAAAAACTAATACATTGTGGCAATAATTTTTGATGATCATCTTCGGTCACACAATGACGGATTCGATGCAACATAACACATAAATATTCATAAGGTTCAACGTTATTTGCTTTGCACGACTCAATCAACGAAGGTGAAAAAACAAATGCCAATATTAGTCCACCACTTTCGTTAGCTGAAGTCGGTCTTAAACTGATTCCCAAAGACCAATTAAAAATTCAAAGCACAGAAATTAACTTTAATGAAATTTTGAAACAAATCCAAAAAGGAATGGATGGTGACTTTGTTAATGTTGATATCATTGGTGACAACGGCAAGGAAGTTAAAGTTAAAATTTTTGTCGATTGATAAATGTCATATGAAACCTATCATTCCCGCCCTTGCATCAAGCAACAAGTATCAACACAGCGGGTAATAGGCTTATGCAAAACGCCACTTCTAAGGGCGATCTCGCGACACAGTTGAATCCAATACGGCTTTTTAGCTACATGGACTGCTGGCAATTCATAAACAGGATGAGCAGGATCCTACCAAAACACAATCAAAAGATAAATCACATACAGCAACCCATTAACTAAAAGCGACAATATGCTTATCCCTTTCAATGAAATATTCAATCGGATCCAAGCTGCTGCAATAAATGTAATAACTATGCCAGTCAATACTATTTTGCTTGGTTGCCATGGTGTAAGCACCATACCCAATGCAGGTAACAATGTTCCTTGAAAAACTAGAGCTCCAGTGATATTTCCAAATCCTAAAGTATCCTGATTTTTTCTAACCCATAATATACTATTCACTTTTTCTGGTAACTCTGTAGCAAATGGAATAATTAACAAAGATAAAAGCAAAGCTGAGATACCTAACGAATTCGAAATATTAATCATGCTGTTTATAAAACTTTTTGCACCAAACAAAAGGAAAATTAAGCCTATAATTAATTGCATTATAATTGTAGTTAGATTCTCCCTAAATCCCAATTTAGACAAAAACAAAGGTTCACTTGGCACTACAGCGTGTCCTGAATTTACAAGCTTATTCGATGCCTTAAAAGTAGAATAAATATAGGTTACGTATAAAATAATTAATAATCCACTTAATCCAGCACGCATATATAATGGCTTGAGAGGAACATACATAGCAACAGCTGCAATAAAAAAAGCTGCCAAGAAAAAATTCAAATCTCGAGTTATTCCGGTTTTTTCTGGTGATAATCTACCATGAAAACCTCTTTTTTTAATGACTGATATTGCCATTAAAAAAATAGATAAAGTAGATAACATAAGTGGCGCACCCAATATTGCCCCTACTCCAATTTCCTCATTGACTATTTTATTTGAGCTTCCAGCGATGATTGCTAGTAAGGGAATAGACGTTTCTGGTAATGCTGTTGAAATAGCAGCAAATATAGAACCTGTAACTCCAGTTGAAATTCCAATTTTTTCACCAAAATATTCTAACGCATTTGAAAATAATTGCGCAGATATCAAGATAATTATTAACATCAAAAAAAATTGTATCCACTCAAACATGAAAACAACTCCTGAAAAAGCAGCATTTTTTAATACAGATATTACTTTTTGCACAGCAATACAAGCTGCACGACAGCAATGTTACGGAGAATTGTAGCAAAAATTTAATCAAATTTCCTTAGAGGTTGTAGACCCTGGCCTTTAGGCCAGCAGGAGCGCCTGCCGACCGAAGGTCGGCATAAATGGCGCGGGATTGGAGGCGGTGCAGACCGTCTCCAATCCTATCTACGCCGAAGGCGTGTCCTTATGCTTATAAATATTGATTTATTTAAAACTGTATTTTGCAATGTAAGCCTAAGGATGGTTCGCGACGCTGAGTCATGAAGCTCAGGTCAAATAGTAAGAAATTATCTTTACAGCTTAGGTCTTAAAAGTGATTCTGGCTTTGGCAACATGATAGATTCCAGCTTCTTAGAAAAAAAATGACTAGGATTATTTCTTATAAAGTCAAAAGCAAGATAATATCGATCTTCATCATTTTCAACACGTAACATTTTTCTAATTAAATCGACAACTACTAAATCACCTGGACTCTTCTTTGATTCTGCCAATATACTAAAAGATGATAACTTGGCTTCTTTCAGTTACGATTTTTTTTCATCAGTTAATTTTAATGTTAAATTATTCTGGATATTTTGTATTGCCTCTTTTGAGAGAACAGGCTCCGCTATATCATATGTCCCTATGTATTTCATAATTAAATCCCTCACATCAGGAGAAATTCTAATTGCTTCACCCACTAGATTTTTTACAGATTCCTTTAACTCTTTTATTAATGATGGTCTCTCATACATCACTAATAACCCATCCCACGATGTAATATATAATATTTTACCGTTCGGCAAGACATACAAATTTGAACCAAAAACCTTAGGGAGTTCTAATTTTAATTTTTGGTTTGTTACACAGTTATAAATAATTAATTCACATTTCACTGGAGTAACAAAACAAAATAATGGCGTCTCCGGAATGGCAAAAAATCGTTTCTCCATCTGATCTTGTGCAGAATGATCTACGATACGAAACTGATTCAAATCGATTGATTCTTCATGTAAACTTGTAAATGTCTGTTTTTTAGAAGTTACCTCTGATTTATTTAACATGCCAAAATTCATTGTCAGTTTATCATCAACTGCTGACATAAGCGCTAAATAATTTTGATTTGCGAAAACAAATGATCCTTTGAAAGAATCGATATTATAAGTTTGATCTAAAAAAAGTTTTTTGTCCTTTATTGATAGAGTACATAATTGCGGATTATGATTATAAAGATTATCAACCGACAAAACTAATTTGTCACCAAGCGCTACCATTCCATATAATAAATGAAGATCGGATACTGGCAATGTAAATTCATCTAAGCAAGGTTGATCTAATGCATGCAAATCATAAATTCTAATTTTGTTTGATAAACTCATACCTAAATTTGCAACTAAAAGATATTCCTTTTCATTTGATTTTAATTTTGCAAATACACATTTATCAGTAAATATTTTTGGTTTTGAAAACTCTTTATCAACTTTTTTTCTTTCTTCCGTATCAATATTTAATACAAATTGCGGTTTTAGACACCTTTCATCCATAACTAACACTTCAGATGCAGTTAACGCATAAAGAAATGCATTTCTAATTCCGGTCTTTATTTCCAGTAGTTTTTCTTTAGGACGAGATGGATCAATTATGCATATTCCTTCTGCATAGTTTGAACATGCAATACGGCCGTCTGGTAAAACGCAGATGTTCACAAAGTTTTCTTCAGGGGTATATGCTTTGCCAAATATTTTTAATCGAGATTCTGTTTCTGTATCTATGTCTCGTTTAGATGCTGCCATTATTTATTAACCTAATAATTTTCAATTTATAAATTCTTGCTTGAAATCTGCTTAAAAGTAACGCTTTATCTATTTATTTCGATAATATTACAGTTTTAAACTTATTGTAATGAAAATGCTGGAAAAATCATATGTTGAATAACTAATAATCACATATAATTTGGTCGCGATTTGTTCAAGTTTCTAACTCATCGCAAATACATTAAACTAGTATTCCAATCGCTTAATTCTTTAACCATTTGGAGCCTAAAACAAAAGGAATTTGCTAATGCTACTATCAATCTGGAACGCTCTCAAAATGGCTTTTTTCATGGGTTGGGAAATATTCTGGGCTCTGGTGCTTGGTTTTAGTTTATCCGCAATTATTCAAGCTGTAGTTCCCAAAGGAAAAATGAGCACCCTTCTTCCAGATTCTTCCTTGAAATCTCTCGCTATTGCCTGTGGATTAGGCGCTGCCTCATCATCCTGTTCATATGCTGCTGTAGCACTAACACGGTCAATCATTCGTAAAGGTGCAAATTTTATAGCTGCTATGGGATTTCAACTTGCCTCTACAAATCTTGTAGTTGAATTATCTTTGCTTCTCGTCATTCTTTTAGGTTGGCAATTTGCCGTCTCTGAATTTATTGGCGGAATCATTCTTGTGGTAATTATGGCATTTCTTTTTCGAAAATTTGTTACTCAGCAAATGATTGATAATGCAGTAAAACAAGCAGACCGCAATTTACAAGGCAAAATGGAAGGTCATGCACTGATGGACATGTCTGTCACGCAGGGATCATTATTAGAACGAATTTTTTCAAAGAAAGGATTGACAGCGATTAGTCATTATTTCGTTATGGACTTCACTGCTATTTGGAAAGATATCGTTATAGGACTAGTAATTGCAGGCGCCTTAGCAGCCTGGGTCCCTCATAATTTTTGGATTGCGTTTTTTCTGCAAGATCACCCAACTTTATCCATATTATGGGGACCTATCATTGGCCCTGTGGTTGCAATATTTTCATTTGTCTGCTCGGTGGGTAACATACCACTAGCAGCAGTTCTTTGGCAGGGGGGGATAAGTTTTGGCGGTGTGATATCATTTATATTTGCTGACTTAATTGTGCTTCCCATCCTGCATATCTACTGGAAATATTATGGTTTCAAAATGATGGTAGCGATATTTTCAATTTATTATGCAGCAATGGTCATAGCTTCTTTCATTATTGAATTCGTTTTTCAAGCATTTCATCTTGTTCCAGCTCATTCAGTAATTGAAATTGCTGAAAAATCTATTCGTTTTGATGCAACTACAATTTTAAATATTTTATTTGGCTTAATTGCAATAATTCTCTGTATTCGTTTTTTTAAAACTGGAGGGATGCATATGCTTAAGATGATGGATGCTTCAAAATGCCATCATTAAAAATTTTTTCAAATACTTTCGCTGATTGCCTTATAAAATTTGCGTTACTAAAGTTCAATAATTTTGAATTTTTTTTTAGCTCTAACAATCAAGGAACAAATGCATGGACGTAAGATTTCCCATCCTCACAAGCAGAAATTTTTATTTACTTGTCGCATTGGTTACGTTTTTTATTGTCAATCCTTTTTTAGACGATGGCCATGTAAGCAATACTATTTTAGGTATTTTTATAACAATTATCATTATTCTTTCCTTACATTCTGTCAAAAGAAAAATATCTACCAATTTTTATATTATTTTTTTAGCCATACTTTCTTTTTTGAGTTATTGGTATGTTTTATGGATTAAAGCCAGTGAATTAACGTATTTTTTGCATTTTTCTATTACATTTTTATTTTTTTGTTCCATCACCTTTCTTGTTATTCGTTCGGTATCCATGCAAAAGAAAATTACACCAGATACTTTATTTGGTGCGATTTGTGGATATTTATTAATTGGATATACCTGGAGCTTTATTTATCTTGCCCTTGCTAGCCTCAACCCTGAAAACTTTAGTGTGCATATGGCTTCTGAACCTTTAAGACTACGAATTGATCATTTTATTTATTACAGTTTTGTGACGCTAACAACATTGGGTTATGGTGATATTTTAGCGTTAAACAGTGTGCCACGAGCTTTTTCATGGCTAGAAGCCGCTTGTGGTCAAATTTATTTAGCAGTTTGGATTTCACAATTAGTCGGCTTAAGAATTGTGCAGCAACAAAACAATCGGTAATCTCATTGAGCGCCTTCGGTGAAAATGAATTATATCTGCAATTAGAATAGTATTAAACAAAAGAGGTTCACATGAAATTAAAGATTGGAGTTATGGGATCCGCTTCAGGTCAATTTTCAAAGGCTCAAAAGGACATAGCCTTCCAGTTAGGATGCGCAATAGCCGATCAAGATTGCATTACAATTACGGGTGCATGTCCTGGATATCCCCTCGAAGCGGCAAAAGGCGCAAAAACTAAGGGGGGATTCGTCATTGGGATTTCTCCTGCCTTATGCGAAGAAGAACATATTAATAGATATCATTCCCCCATAGCCTATCATGATGCACTCATCTACACGGGCAGCGGATTGATGGGACGAGAAGTTATTAATATTCGTAGTTCTGATATTATTATTATTCTGGGGGGGCACTCAGGTACGCTCGGGGAATTTTCCATTGCTTATGATGAAGGCAATTTAATTGGCGTTCTTTTAGGTACAGGTGGTATTACCGCAGAGATCAAAAATCTTGTCAAAATTATAAATAAGAAAACGGGCGCTAAAATATTGTATGGATCAAGTCCAAGTATTCTTTTAAAAAAGCTGATTGATTATTATAATAAAAACCATTATAAGTGTCCTAATATTTTTTATAATAAAACTTAATTTTTATCACTCAGTAACAAAATCGATAAAACCTTTCGGGATGTTTACGTACGTTAATTTAACCGAAACTTTATCGCCGATTCGCAATTTTTCAAAACCGCGTATGATTTTACCGTCCACAGCTGGTTGGAAGATTCGCACCCATGTCCCTTTATCACCGATCCCCGTCACTAACCCTTTAAAAACGGAACCTATTTGCGAGGATAAAAGTGCCGCTGCAGCCGATTTATTAAGCTGTCTTTCCACTTTGTTGGCGGAATCCTCTTGTAAAGTACAATGTTTTGCTAAACTATTTAATTCTTGTGGTTTATATGGAGAATTTTTTTGACCTTGCAAAAAAGCTTTATATTGACGTTGTGAAATAAGATCCGGAAAACGACGATTAGGCGCGGTGAAATGAGTATAATCCGACAAGGCAAGGGCGAAATGTCCAGGGGGACTGTCTTTATCATTCTCTACTACATACTCTCCTCGTCCAAGAAGCTTAATGATAGTCAAAGAAAGATCGGGAAAGCTTGCAGGATCAACTTGTTTTCTCTTTATTAAAAATGAATCTAAAGCTTTAGAGTCAGGTTCTTCTGGAAGGTTTTCTCCAAAACTCTTCGCAACCTCAACAATTCGATTCCAATATTTAGGAATGCGCACTACGCGCCTAAGGCTTACAATTTTTGCTTCACTAAAATGCTCTGCCGTTGCTCTGTTGGCCGCCACCATAAATTCTTCAATCAGTTGCTGCGCAAAATTCGGTAAAGAACTTTGAATAACGATTTGACCATTGCTATCAATTTTGGCTTCCGCCTTGGGAGATTCGAGAGTTAATGATCCTGCAGCATGACGATTTTGCTTTAGAATTTGTGCTGCTTGATGCTGAATTCTGAGAGTTTTTTCCAAGCCTGGAACACGAGCAATTTCTACTGGAAGGTCATTTTTTTCTTCTAACCAATCACCGACAATGTTATAGGTTAGTTTCGCATAGTTATGCACGATCGCTTGGAAGAGGGAAGAATTTTCGATATCTCCGGTTTGATTTATTTGAATCTTTACAACAATAGCGACACGGTCTTCATTCTCACTTAATGAGGTTAAATTAGTTGAAAGTTTTTCCGGTAACATGGGGAATATTTTTGCAGGTGTGTAAACAGATGTCGTGTTCATTTTAGCATGAATGTCGATGGCTGAATCTTTACTAACTAAGGCATCCACATCTGCTATTGCTATCCATAAGGTTATTTTATTATCGCCCTCTATTTCAGCATAGGTTAATTGATCTAAATCGCGTGAATCATCATTATCAATCGAACACCATACGAGGGAGCGTAGGTCCATATACGTTAAGGATAAAGGTGCAGGGTGGGTAATTTGGGAGAGTTGTTGCAACTCTTCATTTGAAAAGTTGGGTTGCAACCCTTTTTCTTGCATAATTTGTCTTGCTAATTGGGCGAGATCAATGGCAATTTTCATCTTTGCAACCCTCACTAATGCATTGATTAATACTGATGATGCATTCACCATCATATCTGAACCAAGTGGGATTTCTAGTACAATTTTTGAGTATAATAAATCATACGCGGAATTTTAACTAATGCCATCCAGGAAATTTTAAAACCAACCTCGGATAATGAACCAGATCAGCGGGACGATCACACTTAACGTCGTAAGTAAAATGACGTAGAAATAGCCGTGGGAACGTGAAGATCAAATGCTTTTTCAACTTCATTGATCTCTGATTGAGTCGGATTACATAAGTCAATCCAAATGACTTTATGTTGATCGTTGGTAATTTTATCTAACATTGTATTTATCGTTCCGTTGTGTCTTTAGTTGGAGAGCAATCAAAAAATTACATTTTTAAAGGACTCATGCTTCAGCGGTACTCTATAAGTAGAGTTCATCGAGGCATGTATTTATCTCGTAACAATTGTTTAAAGTTTTGCGATAATTCAGGATGTTTTAATGCAAATGCAATCGTTGCTTCCAAATATCCTAGCTTACTCCCACAATTGAAACGCCTACCTTGAAACTGGAGTGCATACACGGGTTGTTCTAATAATAATTTTGCAATTGCATCTGTAAGCTGAATTTCCCCTTCCGCTCCCTGAGTAGTCTGTTCAAGTAACGAAAAAATCCTAGGAGTTAGAATATAACGTCCTATAACTGCCAAATCTGAAGGCGCATCTGCTGGGGTGGGTTTTTCTATAATGCCCTGAATTTTAGAAATCTTCTGATCTCCTGGTGATACATCAATTACACCATAATACTTGGCATCTGCGCGAGGTATTCTTTGAACAGCAAGAATACTAGATTGATTTTCATGAAAAACATTTAACATTTGTTGCAAACAGGATTCTTGCCCACCATCAATTAAATCATCCGCCAGTAAAACAACAAAAGGCTCATCACCTATCAAGTGTTTTGCACACAATACAGCATGACCTAGACCTTGTAGTGATGGTTGATGAACATATGCATATGAAACTCTTTCCGGTAAAATATTCCTAACAATTTCTAGCAGTTGGTACTTTCCCTCTTCAATCAATTTTGATTCCAATTCAAAATTTGAGTCAAAATGATCTTCAATTGCGTGTTTGCTACTATTAGTCACAAAAATTAACTCTGTAATTCCAGCAGCAACTGCCTCGTTAACCGCGTATTGAATTAGCGGCATATCTACGACCGGCATCATTTCTTTTGGACTTGCTTTAGTAGCTGGTAAAAAATTTATTCCTAAACCAGCAACTGGAAAAATGGCTTTTTTTACATGCATTCGAATCCCCGCAAAGCTCGTTAAATTAGCTAAACAAAATGCAAAAAATCCTATACATCTAATCCATTAACCCTCATGTTATCATATCAAAATTTCAAAGTTTGGGATAGCAGCCTCCAATCGAAGGAATTTCCCTCTGGACTTCAGGTTAATCTGCCTTATAAAATGATATTAACCTCTTAGTATCAAACAAGGATTTATTATGGATTCAATGGATGACTGTTCTCATCCGAAATGGAATGAATCTCAAACGGATCAAGCGCCTGCTAAACCGTGTATATTGGTTATTTTTGGAATAACAGGGGACCTGGCGAAGCGTTTATTAATTCCCGCTCTCTGCAATCTGGGTAGCTATGGATTGTTGGATGAAAAATTTTGTATTGTTGGTATTGGCAGAAAGCCATTCTCGACAGAATCCTTAAAAGATGAGATGCAAAAAAATATTAAAGATTTTGTTCTGAATCCAGATGCCATAAAATTTGGTCAAGCGTTAGTTAATCGGATTAGTTATGTAAGAGGCGACGTAGGGGATGCCAATCTCTTTGAGAATCTGAAAAATAAGTTAGAAGAACTTGCATCACAGAATTTCAGTAAAAATCATTTATTTTATTTAGCCGTTCCACCCGATACAATTTCAGATATCACTATTGGACTTCACAATGTTGGACTTCTTAAGGAAAAAGAAAATTCTTTTAGAAGAATAGTGATAGAAAAACCTTTCGGAGAAGATTTAGAATCAGCAAAAAAATTAAATCAAAAATTACTGAGTGTTGTAACGGAACAGCAAATATATCGTATCGATCATTTTTTAGGTAAAGAAACCGTTCAAAACATAATGACATTTCGTTTTTTGAATAACATATTTGAATCAACTTGGAATCATCATTATATTGATCATGTTCAAATAACAGTCTCTGAAGTGTTAGGAGTCGAAGCGAGAGGATATTTTTACGATGAGACAGGTGCATTAAGGGATATGGTTCCAAATCACATGTTCCAAATATTGAGTTTACTCGCTATGGAAGCTCCCTATGCGTTTTCTTCAGATCCGATTCGGGATGAAAAGATAAAATTGCTTCGATCAATTCAGGTAATGGATGCTGTTCAAGTATCACAGCGAACCGTCCGAGGTCAATATGGTCCAGGCACTATTGATTCTAAAAATGTGCCTGGATATCGATCTGAAAAGGATGTTTCCCCAACATCTAATACTGAGACTTATGTGGCGATGAAATTATTGATTGATAATTTGCGCTGGCTTAATGTGCCATTCTATCTGCGAACAGGCAAACGCATGCAAAACCACACCTCAAAAATAGTTATTAAATTTAAATCACCTCCAACCGCATTATTTGGTAAAGAAATACCAAATGTTTGTCCCAATTTATTGTCTATCAATATTCAACCCAAGGAAGGAATTTCTTTGCGTATTGGTGCAAAAATTCCAGGGATGAGTTTACAAGTTAGTCAGGTAAATATGGACTTTAAATATTGTGAATATTTCGGTATCAAAACTCAAACCGGCTATGAAATCCTTTTATATGATAGTATGAATGGTGATCATACATCATTTCAAACAGCTGATATGGTTGAAACCAGTTGGGCTTTAGTCCAACCTATTTTAGATAATTGGGCTAATTCAACTTCCATTGATTTCCCCAATTATGCAGCAGGAACTCAGGGTCCAAAAGCGGCTGATGAATTGCTCGAGCGTGATGGGAGAAAGTGGTTTTCTTAGAGGAAAGGATTTCAGTCAGGGAAATATCTCATGACCCATAAATTAACAACCGATGCCGAACTCGAGACGCTTCAACGAGAATCTTTTCACTATTTTTTATATGAAGCAAATCCTAATAATGGATTAATATTGGATAAGACCGCAGAAAACTGGCCTGCCAGTATAGCTGCAACTGGCGTCGCATTAGCATCTTATCCCATCGCGGTAGAACGCAACTTTATGTCACGCGAAGATGCGATTGAACGCACCTTACGAACATTACGCTTTTTCTGGAACAGCCCACAGGGACCTGAAAGCGATGCCACGGGTTATAAGGGTTTTTATTATCATTTTCTTGATATGATCACTGGACGGCGCGCATGGCTTTGTGAATTGTCTACAGTGGACACTACTTTTTTATTGGCAGGAATTTTGACGGCTAGTCAATATTTCGATAGAAATTCAGTCGAAGAGCAAGAAATCCGTAGTCTAGCTGAATCCCTTTATAGTCGGGTTGATTGGCAATGGGCACAAAATGGAGGAAACGCTGTTACACACGGTTGGAAACCAGAAAGTGGATTTCTTCCATACAGTTGGGAAGGTTACGATGAAGCAATGCTTTTATATATTTTAGGGCTAGGTTCTCCCACGTTTCCATTACCCCAATCAAGCTATGATGAATGGGCAAAAGCTTATGAGTGGAAGCATTGTTTCGGCTATGATTATCTCTACGCCGGATCTTTGTTTACCCACCAGCTCTCGCATATATGGTTAGATTTTCGCGGCATCCAAGATAAATTTATGCGCGAGAAAGGTATTGATTATTTTGAGAATAGCCGTCGCGCGACTTACGTACAACAGCAATACGCCATCATTAATCCGCTCGATTTTGTAGGTTATAGCAAATGTAATTGGGGGATTACCGCAAGTGACGGCCCCGGCCCTAAGAGCTTGAAAATAAATGGTATTGAGCGCCAATTTTTCGATTATGTGGCCCGAGCCGTCCCTTACGGTCCCGATGATGGCACGATTTCTCCCTGGTCTGCGATTACATCCTTGCCATTTGCCCCAGAACTAGTGTTGCCTATGCTCGATCATTGTACTTATACACTTAAACTCAAAGTAGGAAATCGCTATGGTTTCAAATCTTCTTATAACCAAACCTATAAAGACAAATCCCATCCTTCAGGTTGGGTATCTCCTTGGCATTATGGAATTAATCAAGGTCCTATTGTTTTGATGACCGAAAACTACCGCACTGATTTTTTATGGTCTCTGATGCGTGGATGCTCTTATATTCTCAATGGACTGAAACGCGCAGGATTTACCGGAGGTTATTTATCGTCAACGTAACGTGATGAACTTGATTATCATTCTTCAATGAAATAACGTTTCCATCTAAGGCAATTCCATCTAAGACGATTCCTCCTTTACCTTCACCACGGACAATTGAAATTATGTAGGCGGTGGAACCATAGTTATATTCAAAATTGAACCCTTCCCAATCATTTGGCATACTTGGTTTTAATCGCAATTGGCTTCCTTCTTCTAGCTGCACGCCAAGTAAAGTTTCTGTAATAAGTCGATATAACCACCCTGCAGAACCTGTATACCAACTCCATCCTCCACGACCAGCGTGAGGTGCAACACTATAAACATCGCCTGCAACAACATAGGGCTCGATTTTATAGCGAGTAATTTCTGCTACATTACGACCATGATTGATGGGATTCAAAATACGAAAAAGTTTCCATGCTAGTTCTTTTTCGCCTAATTCTGCAAAAGCCATAGCAGCCCAAACGGCAGCATGAGTGTATTGACCGCCATTTTCGCGGATTCCAGGAACATATCCTTCGATATAACCTGGGCTCGGTTTTGATGT
>JANWKO010000272.1 GCA_025451335.1 Gammaproteobacteria bacterium | reverse complement strand
GTCTGCTATAGAATGTTCACCTTCATTTAACCCTTTTGCTAATATAGAAACTTCTTGAATTTTTTGCTTTGCGAATGCTAACCAATTTTTTATTTCTGAATCTAATAAAGTTTCTTGATCAAGATCAATAGGAACATGAAGTAAGGAACAACTTGTCGATACCCAAAGTCGCTCTGACAAACGTTGCTTGACCACTAATAATTCACTATAAATTTTTTGCAAATCAGCTCGCCAAATATTTCTACCATTAATGACACCTAATGATAAAATGCGGCCTTTTGGGAATTGTGTCACAAGTTCAGGTAATTGACCTGCATCAGAACATAAATCAATATGTAGGCCTTGAACAGGTAATTGATTGATTAGTGATAAGTTTTGACAAACAGAACCAAAATAAGTTGTTAAAAGACAATTAACATTTTTAAAATCTAAGTTTTGATAAGCTTTAATATAAGCCTCTTTCCATTGACTTGGCAAATCAAGAACAAGAATGGGTTCATCAATTTGCACCCATTCAATATTTCTTTGTTTAAGTTTTGTAAAAATTTCATTATAAATGGGCAAAAGTTTTGGTAATAAACTTAATTTATCAAATGCAGAATTTTTTTCCTTGCCTAACCACAGATAAGTCAAAGGTCCAAGAATGACGGGCTTGACTCGATAACCTAATTTAATTGCTTGATCGATACGCGAAAATAAAGTATCTGTCGCTAATTGAAAATCTTGATTTTGTGTAAATTCAGGAACAATGTAATGATAATTTGTATTGAACCATTTTGTCATTTCGCAGGCAGTCGTTTCATTTGCATTTGGTGCTTTTCCACGTGCCATGCAAAATACTGTATTCAAATCAACAGGATTTTTAATTGGTCCAAAACGCTCCGGGATAACACCAAACATCGCGCTTGTTTCTAATACATGATCATACCAAGCGAAATCACCAACGGTGACAAAATCCAAACCTGATTCTGATTGGATTTTCCAATTATTTTGCTGAATTTGTTGTCCAATTAATTCAAGTTCAGATTGAGAAATTTCTTCTCGCCAATAAGCTTCCAGCGCTTTTTTATATTCACGATTAACACCAATTCTTGGAAAACCTAAAATATGTGATAGTGTCATGATAATGTCCTCTTAAAATATAAAGAAATAAAGTCCTATTGCAGTTTTTTTATAACTACAGATTAAATAAGAAAAATGTAAATTTTTAGAAATTAATATTTAACTAAACGTCAAATTAGAATTCGCATGAGGAATCCATTTCCATTTGGAAACCTCATAACCAAAGAATACGAGGCAAATAGAAATAAATTTAAAAAAAGAAAAAAATAAGTTTTGAGAAAATTTTGCAAATATTTGAAATTTGATATGTCCATTACCTTAATCCTTGCATTGTTATTTAAAATATTTGGGCATTGCAAGATGACCTGTCAGCAAAATGTTAAAATTACACATTACTACCTAAGGTATAAAATAAGGAGCGAAAAAAAACCACCATGCTAAAGCAACTGGTGGTTCTTGAAACGCTTTAGCCAATTTTATATAGCGCCTGCAAGCTGTAGCTCAAATCAGCGCTAAACATCTGATTCAACAATACAATAGTAATTACTGTGAGTCAAGCGACATTATGAATATTAATTTTTATAGGTATCTCAGTAGCACTGGTTCCAAAACTTAAATACATACCTCTTTTGGTAATGGTAAGAAGTAGTCACAAAAATCGTTGTTATATTTCCCTTTTTTCTATAACAAAATTAATTGCGCTGTATATCATCAACCGCGAAGCTGGTGATTGATTTATACTCAGATTTCGCGTATAGTTGCTCCAATTTGAACCAAAATCTAAATTTTGAGAAAAATTATGTCCTTTACATATAAATCAATGAGCTATGAACATTCCAGTCCAACAGCTGAATTAAAATTCCAAAAAAAAGTGTTTAAAAAAAAGGTAAAAGAACTTTTTAAAAGAAAAATTCCTTTAGTTGAAATATATGAATTGCTAGATAAGTGTTACATTACCGATAGCAAAAAAAATTCTTATGATATTTTTATCAAACAATATTTTCTTTATTTTTCTGAACACACTCACTCAGGATCGGAAGAGGATTTTAATATTGTTTTAGCAATCTTAAAAAAGGGCACGAGCACCGCTAAGTCTTTTATTTTAGGACCATTGTTTGAAAAATACATTGCAGTCATTTTTAATTTGCTGGATAACTCTGAGAAAGACTTTTCAAATAAATTGCTCGATTTTCTTGATGCTTTACACATTGATGAAGCTGGCAAACAAAATAATCCATATCAGCAATTTTTAATAATGTATTATATTACTGTCAAAAAAATCAATAACCACATAGATACAAACACCCTCAAAACGATTATAAACCGATGTAATTATCATGATTTACTTCTAGATTTTTATTATAATTATCAAAATCTCGAAGCTTTAACCATTTCAAAAAAACAAGATATTATTAAATATTTACAGACCCTACTTGGCCCAATCATGTTTGGAAAATGCTTTCAAAATATGCGGGATGACGAAGGGATGAGCAATGTTCAAGTTGTTAATTTAATAATGCAATGGCTGTCCGAAGATCCGTATTTTCAAAATAAAGCCATATTTATGTTTCGTCTTACAACTGAACCACTCACATTTTTTAAAATTGATCCAGAGCGGTTTATTGATTTGCTCTATAAAGTGATCCCATCTACTCAAGAAATCATTGCTCAAAGTAAAAAACATCCTGCTTATTTCGAACAAAATTTTAAAGTACTTATCGAGTTGTTGGAAGATCTAATAAAAAACAATCCTGATCAAGTCTATCTCACTAAACTACAAATCATTCTTGCTAATTTATATTATGCTCAGTCTTCTTACAAACCAACTGCAGATGAGAATTCATTTAATAAACTCATTGAGCTTGCTTACACAATTGCTACATCTGATACAAAGGGCTTCCCAGCACACCTATTATTTGATCTTGGTTCAGGTATTCTTGATAATTTAAAATCACCGCATTTTAATCATTATGATCCTGTGAGTATCGAAATTACTGCACTGATTTTTTTCCATCAGGCAGCATCAAATGGCCACAATAAAGCATTGGAATATTTTATAGGAAGATCATCGACTCATCTTTCTTACAATCCAACGAAATTTGGTACGCCATTGGTTGAATCAAAAGAATCTGCTTTCGAACACAAAAAGACAATTCATGACAAAAGAAATTATCATACAATTTTAAACGATTTGCATCACAAAAGAATTGAAGATCAAGCAAAACGTTTAAAAACTTTAATATCATCACTCAAATTAAAATCAAAATTGTCGCAAGATGCAAAAGAAGTTGCTTTGCGAGAGTTGCACTCATTGACAAATTCAAGAAACGAATCGATAGAACTTATTTCCACTATTGCAATATCTTTAGCAAGAAATTTAAAAATTATTGGTATTTCTAAAGATAAACTTACTGAAACCAATTTATATATGGAAAATATTTCAGCTTCAATTGTTAATGTTACTAAGAATCCCAACAAAATCACTATGAAATGTTAATAAAGTTATAATCATTTAAACAATATTTGGTATAATCAGGACTACAAATAAATCGGACGCTCTAATTTATTCAAGGATGAAAATGAAAATATTATATTGTTTATTAACAACCATTTTATTAATTCCTACTTTGACATACGCTGATCAAATCAAACTAGATATTGATCCATCAAGATCGAATAATTCACATGTAACTTCAAAAAAACATATTAAACATAACAAAAAAGAAATTAAGCAGGAATCTCCAAACCAAGAAAAAACAAATAATTTTAAAGTTTCAGGCTACATTGATGGCTCTTATAACAATTTACAAAGAAATTATTTTACTAGTGGGATATTCGACCGAGTATTTGATAATCAGCAAAATGGTTTTACTTTACATCAAGTAGCTATCACGTTTGCTTATCAACCAGCACAAGGATTCGGATTTTTATTTAATCCTATTTTGGGCTATGATACCAACATATTTGCTCCTTATGGCTTTAAACCCATCACAGAATTTGATTCGCAAACTTTTAGTATTGAGGCACCACAAGCATTTTTACAGTATGCGCAAAATTCCTTTACTTTCAGTGCTGGCAGATTTGTTGAATTAGCCGGCGCTGAAGGTCTTTTTCCCATTGGGGATACGAATTTCTCGCGAGGAATTCTGTATGGTTATGCAGAACCCTTTACCGTATTAGGCATTCGAGGAACTTATGTTGTCAACGATAAATTGACTATGATTGCTGGCATTAACAATGGTTGGGACAATATTCGTGATTGGAGTCGTGATAAAACGATTGAATTAAATGCTACTTACACAATGAATTCATTTTTTTCATTCGAACCCACAATTTATACTGGACAAGAACGAGCTACTCCACAAACTGATACAGGCCCCAAAGGAAGGAGAACCTTAATTGATTTGATTGCTACTTTTAACTTTACAGACAAACTGAGTTTCATTGCAAATTATGATGGCGCTTGGCAAAATAATGCTGCGTTACCAAATGGCACCATCAAAAGAGCTATATGGCAGGGAATAGCAGGATTTATTAATTATAAAATTAA
The DNA here is from genome assembly GCA_025451335.1 of Gammaproteobacteria bacterium. Taxonomy (GTDB): domain Bacteria; phylum Pseudomonadota; class Gammaproteobacteria; order DSM-16500; family DSM-16500; genus JAJPGW01. Next base: position 7,103 of record JANWKO010000272.1, on the reverse strand, counting down.
TGATTATTGGCTGACTTCGTTCCGCGGAGAAATCTTTCAAGATAAAGACGGTTTTAGGACAGGTATAAAACAAGTTTGGAAAGAAGCTACAATAACATTAGGTTATATACCCATTACAAATTTAGAAGTTCGAGCTGAAGCTCGTCATGATTTTTCTAATGTCAATGCATTCACGGATAAAAATGGTGTTGATACTAACAATCAAGACCAATCATTTGCATTGGAAGCTTTTTACAAATTTGGTTAGGCTCACGAAGACAAAGTTAAAATCATACTCCCATCCTCAGCCATTGTAAGAACATTTTTTTTACCTATTTCATTTCGATAATCATATAAGTTAAATAACAAAACACTATTATTATCTTTTTTAATTAATACATTAGCGTTTAACACTACAACATCAAAAAGTTTAATGTCCCCTGACTGAATCCAAATAAAACTATTTGACGCAGATGCCGGAGGAGAAAATTTTGGAATAATTTTATCTCCGAAGGTTAAATGTAAACCTGCGTCATCCAAACTAATTGCGGTTATGTTCCCTTCCAAAGCGGGTGGTGGAAATAATTTAGTATGATCCAATATTAGTGAATTTCCTTCTAGATTGGCACCCTGTCGATTCAAAGTTATAAGTGAAGACAGTTTAATTCCGAAAGTTTTCAACACTCCACATATAGGGATGCCAAGAGCCCTTATATCATAAGGGGTGTAAACAAGTTTATCGTCACGATTAAGCACCACCTGCCCCTTCAAATAAGAAGGCACCCAGCCTATGGGTGGTAACCAATTCCAAAGTCTCAAGCCGCTTTTTGCAATTAGTGCGTCATGAGTCGTACTAATTTTCATATTATTAAGAGGTCGAGGCCAATAATCTAATACTTGTTTATTAAACACGTTGGATAACGAATCTGGCGGCACGACTACAGTGCCTGTATGTACATGAATGATAAATTGGCGAGGATCGTCTAAATTAACTGGTTGTTTTGGATTCAATGGTTCGAAACTAGCAGTTAAATTTTCCACATGGAATCCAATACCATCAGTAAAATAGAAATCTATATTACGTGCAAGCATGGAAACGCCGCGAGTATTTGAGGCACGAACAGATCCTAAAGATTCAGCCGTTGGCATGCCGCTAGGAATATTTTGTTTTACCCAAGTTGGCTCAATTGCTTTCAGTCTTTGCTGTTGTTCTTCAATTAAGCTGGAAGCTTCCACAGGTAAAATAATAAAAGTAATGAGAGCAGTAGCGCTAAAAATTGTTAAAAGAATTTTTTTAATATTTATCATCGCTAGCCTCCATTAATATTGCAGTTCGGCTGAGGAAAGAACGTATGAATTTTTCCTGTGCTAGTGAGTATGGATTTACCTCCTACTAGCTGTTCACGATAACGATAAAGACAAAAATCGAGATCTTTGTTTGGATCTAAACTATCAATTTGCATGGAAACATTTAATGGCATAACTCGCATAAATTTCAAATCACCACCTTGCACAATGATATGACTTGAACTAGGAACTATAGAACTTGGAAAATGAGGCGCCTTACCATCATCAAATTGGAGCGTAAGTCCTTTTTGAGAGAGTTTTGCGTCTACGATAATAAAATACAGCTTGGGCGGAGGAAACACTTTCAAAGTGTCCAATATCACCGAATTCCCAATCAGCTCAGCTCCTACTGCTTTAATTTTGAGAAGTTCAGATAATTTTACATTAGCAGCCTTCATCACTTTTGTTGCATCAACACCATTCACAAGGACCTTATTGGGCGTAAAATATAGAAGGTGTCCATCTTTTAAAGTCAACCCCCCTTCCATTTTAAACGGTATCCATTCATCTCGATACATTTGCCCCGAAAGTGATAGAAAATTTGGTCCTGTCGATACCTTTAAATCCTTGAGCGTTGTACCTTGATAATTAAAAACTTGATCATTAAATAATGCTTCTAAAGCAGTATCAGAAAGAATAATCGAACCTTTATGAACATGCAGGGAAAATGAAGTTGGATCATCAAACACAGCAGGCCAACTTGGATTATTAGGCTTTATAGAGACAGAAAGATGGGGTATATAATAACCGACGTTACCAATGTACCTGAAATTTGTTTTATCGATAAACATTAGCGATTCATTACGCCCCGAATCTCTTAAGGTAACGGGACGTATTCTGGGAAGTTTGTAAGCTGCATTACTTCCTCCATTGAGCTCAGCTTGAAAATTAACACTTGGTTCCGCTAGCTTATTTTTAACGATAGTTGTGTTAACTTCATAACTATAAGTCACTGAGGAAAACTGAAGAATGGAACAGACTAAACCAATACAAAAGATTTTTAGACGCTTCATTACATCCTCTCCTGAGTATGTTGCTCTTCCTTGAGTTCACGTCAAAATATCAATATAGCTCTATTCTCGTAATAGCACAAGTTTTTACCTTTTTTAACCTTTTATAGTTTGAACAAAAAACTTGGGAATAGCTCTTGGTTTAAAATTCTTATCTATACAAACTATTTTTATATCTCCTTTGCATAATATTATCTCTGGAGAAGACTTTAAGCGCAGGAATTGATCATAGCTTGCGCTAGCTCCTTTCATTTCCGAAATTCGACTCACAACTTCCAATTCTTGATGCACTCGGCCTGGTTTTATAAAATCAAGTTGGGCAAAATAAACTGCAAAGAAAACTTCATTTTCCTTCTGCCATTCCATCCCTAACCCTATTTGTTCAGCCCATTCAGAACGAGCACGTTCAAAATATTTCAAAAAATTCGCATGATAAACCATGCCAAGGTAATCAGTATCTTCAATATAAACACGTAGTGGAAAAATGAATTCAGTCATATATTAATCTCTAAATAATTATAAAATCGGATATAAGGTTTCGCTAGATAGTTTGAGTAGGCTTATAGTCCGAATTTAGTTATCATAATAAATACTCAAGTAAGATGAAAGTCTTGGACAGGATCATCAAGTTGCAACCGGATCATTGGATGTTCTTGCCCCCCAGACAATGCGCGCATAATTGCTAGTCAAATTCCATTTGCCTGGACTGCATATTTCCCACAGGCTGGTCACAATTTTCTTTCTCAAGAATATAAACATTTTTCTGAATTAGTGACTTTATTTCTAAATACAAATTCAAATAATCATTGAGAAAAAATTATTGGCGGAAGATTTTCAATGATTGACGACTATTATTTCATTTTCATTAATATAACCATAGTACATGGCTTCGGTGTTAAATTGTATTGCCATATTTCCACTTCTATCTAATGCTATAAATCCACCTTTTCCTCCCAAACTTGCTAATCGTTTCATGGCATGTGTTGAAGCAACTTCCAACGATAGATTCTTATATTGCATTTGTGCTGCAAGATCGTAAGAAAACACACTGCGAATGAAGAATTCTCCTTGCCCAGTAGCAGAAACCGCACAAGTTTCGTTATTTGCATATGTACCAGCCCCAATAATCGGGGAATCACCTACACGACCAGGTGCTTTATTCATTATTCCGCCTGTTGAAGTAGCAGAAGCAATATTCGAATGACGATCTAATGCAACTGCACCAACCGTTCCAAATTTTTCATTATCATCCTGTTTTTTAATTTTTAATGCTTGCCATTTTTCATACTGATGTGAAGTAATTAATGATTCCGAATTTATTAATTTCATGCCATGACGAAGAACAAAATTTTCTGCATGTCTACCAATTAACATAACATGTTTTGAATAATTCATAATAAATTTTGCAGCTAAAACTGGATTACGTATGCGTGAAACTCCTGCAACGGAGCCCGCTTTTAAGGTTGAGCCATCCATAATAGCAGCATCAAGTTCTACTTTCCCTTTTTGATTTAATACAGAACCATAACCTGCATTAAATAAGGCTGAGTTTTCAAGAATTTTAACAGCTGCGCATACAGCATCTAAACTACTACCATTTTTTTGCAAAATTCCATATCCTTCAAGCAAAGCTTTTTTCATAGCTTTATTATGTGCATCAATGCTACGACTAGTTGTAGCAGATTTCGGTAATGTACCTGCTCCACCGTGAATTATTAAAAGTATTTTAGAATTAGTCTTCAATTTTCTCCTTCGTAATGCGCATGGATTCTTGAATTGTTGTACTAAAAGGTACAGTAATCAAATTTTTTGGCACTACAGTTAATCACTTTTCTTTATTATATTTAATAAACTATTTAACAAGCAAGCCACATAGGTCGCCTTCAGTGAACATTATAGTGGTGGTCTTAAACCTGCAAAGTTAATTCGATAAAATTTTGGTTCATTAAAATTTGTTCATTTTCAAATGGATACACAATAGTAGTTAAAAAATGATTATCATGTTCAAAATTTAGTTATCCTATAAATATTAGGTTAAGACAGGAGATAAAAACCATGTATGACTATATCATTATCGGTGGTGGTTCTGCTGGATGTGTCCTGGCAAATCGATTGTCAGAGAATGGGAAATGGCAAGTTTGTTTGCTAGAAGCCGGTCCACCAGATACAAATCCATTGATTCGTGTGCCATTAGGCATTATAGCGGTATTGCGTAGTAATCAATTAAATTGGAAATACAAAACCGTACCACAAAAGCATTGTGCAAATCGAACGTTATTTTGGCCACGTGGGAGAGTGTTGGGTGGAAGTTCTGCCATTAATGCAATGGTTTATACGAGAGGAAATCCAGAAGATTATAATATTTGGTCGCAGATGGGGAATACAGGCTGGTCATATGCAGAAGTTTTACCCTTTTTCAAAAAATTAGAAAACTTCGAACCTGGGGCAAATGAATATCATCATATGGGAGGTCCTTTAAATATCGCAAAACTGCGTAACGTTAATCCTTTAGTAAAAATTTTTATTCAAGCTGGCTTACAAACTGGTTACCTATCTAATAATGATTTTACTAGTAATATTCAGTGTGGAATAGGTGAATATTTAGTTATGCAAAAAGATGGGCAACGTTGTAGCAATGCTCATGCTTATTTGAATTCTGCAAAACAACGAAAAAATCTCAACATTATTACGCATGCGCAAGTTAGCAAAATCTTATTTAAAGAAAAACACGCAACAGGTGTTATATACGAAAAAAATCGAAAAAATACTGAGATTCATGCTAAAAAAGAAATAATTTTATCTGCAGGGACGATTGTTTCACCACAAATACTTTTACTTTCCGGAGTGGGTCCTCTAGCAGAATTAGAAAAACATAAAATAAATGTTACATATGATTTACCAGGAGTAGGAGAAAATCTTCAAGATCATCTTGATATATATATAACTTGTTTAGAAAAAACTCGGCTTAGCCTCAGTTTGCATCCAACATGGTTAGGGAGAGGTTTGAAAAATTTATTTTACTATATTTTAAAAGGTGAAGGCGAATTGACATGTAATGCTGCAGAAGCTGGTGGCTTTTTCACAATAAATAAAAAAGATCCAATACCACAGTTTCAATGGCATTTTTTACCTTCCGTAGAAACACACCATGCGCAAGATTTACGAATGATGTTTAAATATTATGGTTATACCTTAAAAACGGCGCTTCTACACCCTTTCAGCAAAGGAAAAATAACATTACAAAATACGAATATTAAAACTCAACCTTTAATTAACCCCAATTATCTTAGCGATGAACGAGATTTAGAGTTATTACTCGCTGGTATTAAACAATCTCTGTTAGTATTATCTCAACCTGCATTTTCACCGCATTGTTTACGAGAATTTGCACCTGGCGAAGCGATCAAAACCGATGAACAAATCTGTGATTACATACGACAACATGCGGAAACAATTTATCATCCTGTAGGAACTTGCAAAATGGGAATAGATGCTATGTCAGTTGTTACTCCTGAATTGAAAGTGCATGGCATTCATGGTTTGCGAGTTGTGGACGCATCAATAATGCCAACCATAATCAGTGGCAATACTAATGTCCCAGTGACAATGATTGCAGAAAAAGCGGCAGACATGATATTGAGCGACATATGAATTAAATTGGGTCTGCGATGAGCGATAGCTACCGTATGATCCATTTTGGGGAACATTTTGTGTAATGCAACTCATTGATTTTGTAAGTACCTTGGGTTGATAAAAACGGCATCTTAATGAATATTATGACATTTTATTTTCCATTTTTTAAGATAATGATTAAGTCTATATGTTAAAATGTAATTATAATGCTTAAAGATATGAAGGAGAAAAATATGAAAATATTTTCTAATTTTATGCTCTTGGTGTTATGCATCGTGTTAAATGCAAGTGCTTTCGCCTGTAAGGGAAGCGTCGTTTTATTTCAAGATGATTTCAGTAAAATGGATCCCGCATGGGGAGTTGCTAACGATCAACAAAGCGTTAGTAATAATAAATTTATCATACAGCCCGCTCCAAACATGACTCATACTTCTCTTAATCAAGCTAATCTTTTTCAAGATGTTGATTTTTGTGCTGATGTTAAATTAGCCAATGGAGATAGTAGCAATTACGGTGGCGGAATAGTATTTTGGGCAAAAGATTACAATGATAACTATTATCTCTATGTTTTAGGTGATGGTAGTTATTATGTAAGTAGATATGTCAATGGACGTTTTTTGAATCCAGTTCCAACAACGAAAGATCCTGTCATTAACAAAGGAAATGCTGTAAATCATTTGCGTGTTGTCACAAAAGGTAATCAAGCCACTATTTACATCAATGACAAACAACTCGCTACTTTTACTGGGCAACCACCTGATGGCGGAAGTTTAATTGGCTTTGCAGGTGATTCACCAGCAAATTCCAAAAATACCTGGGAATTCTCGAATTTAAAGATTACCAAACCTCAATAAAAATAAAAATTATAAACACGAAGCGCATCTTATAAAGATGCGCTTTTTGTTTTTAGATCACATACGACAACTAGAATGTCTCTCTTCATCATGAACTCGAACATCTCCTACACCGCCTTTGCTTTTTACATCATCTGCCATTTTATGTAATTCTGCATAGGACGGATAATAACTTGCATACCCAGATAAAAGATGAAGAACTGTCACGCCATCTTCATTTACAGCATTAACATCTATTGTAGCTACTTCAATCAGATATTTAATTCCTTCGAAATAATTT
>JANWKO010000271.1 GCA_025451335.1 Gammaproteobacteria bacterium | reverse complement strand
AAGCTGACTTAAACATAGCTTTGACCCCGTTACTTGTTAGTCAACTTTCAAGACTTGACCCCGCTTATTTTCCACAATGGGATTTGCCTTGCTTAGCTAAATATTGTTGATGGTAATCTTCCGCTTGGTAAAATTCCTCTGCAGGTAAGATTTGTGTAACGATAGGACGTGGGAATTTTTTCGAGTTTTCCAAATTCGTTTTTGATTCACTTGCTAATTTTTCTTGCTCAGGGGTGTGATAAAAAATCGCAGAACGATATTGTGAACCAAAATCCGGTCCTTGACGATTAGGCGTGGTGGGATTGTGATTATTCCAAAACAAGTCTAATAATTTTTCATAGGAAATAATTTTCGGATCATATTCAATTTCTACAGCTTCTGCATGTCCCGTTTGATCAGAACAAACATCTCGATAAGTCGGATTAAGCAAATGACCACCTGTATAACCGACTCGAGTTGATATCACGCCGGGTTGTTGGCGAAATAATTCTTCAACACCCCAAAAACATCCTGCTGCAACTGTGGCTTTCATGTTGTATTTTCCTTTTTAACCTGTTGTCAAAATGGTTTTTTTTTCTTGAGGTAAGCTCCAGCTCCAGTCTCTTTATTACCTGATTGAGAGTTTGCTTGTTCTCCTGTTTTTTGCTTGTCTCTCGCTGTCGCTTCCATAAAGGGTATTCGACAGATATTTTTTTGCAGTTGCAGCAAAAATTCATGCAAATGCTCTAGTTTTTCTCGTTGATTGATAGGAATAAAAAAAGTGTGAGTAGCTGTTGTATGCTCAGTATTATTTAATAAATATATTTCCTTTTCATAATAATTTTTCAATTCAGCAAGGATTTTCATGAATTTGATAGGAAGCGATTCTTGCGAAGATAAAATAGATTTGTAAAGAGAGCTTAGTTGGAATTCATCTAGTTTATGGGCTAATTGCTCAAGGTGAGATGAAGTAATCACGGTTTTTAATAACAGTGCGCTGCGAACTTCATCAATAGTAGCTGCTTCGTAAGCGCTTGATAATTCATTAATCATATTTGAAGAGAGTATTTGTTTAGTAGTCTTGGTTCTCTGCTGGAGAAAAAAATCTATAAGCTTTTCATTTTGAGCGCTAGAACTATCTTTTGTTGTGGTTTCTAATTCTTCATTTGATTTCGGAATGGACGATTTGACTTTGAAGAATTTACTAGTCCAATCAAAAGAACATTTTTTATTTAAGAGTATAATAGCTATGTCCGTAAATTTATTCTGAAAAGCCAAATCTAAGACAGTATAGCCATTGTCATTTTTAATGGTTAGATCGACTTTGTCAGATAATAATAGGAATTTTTCTAAAAATGCTTGATAACTATCATGATCAGGAGCAAGATCCTTAAATTTATCTAAAAAAATATGTAAAAACGTATTTCTATTTTGATCAAGCGTATTAACATTAAAATTGAGCATATTTTCCATGAGTTTTTTACATATTTCCAGCGGGCAAAATTCCAACGCAAATTGAAATAATTCATTATGATTTACAGTAGGGTCTTGTAACATTTTATCAATAAGTGGTGCAAAATTTTCGTTTGAATGATTTCTAAGCGCAGTTTGGTAAATTTTAAATTTTACTTCCGGGGAGGAGGCTTCAAATAATAGATTGATAATATTCGGTGGAGCTGAGTAAGCTATTGCAGAACATACTGCTGGGAGACCCTTGTTATCAATACTATCCAAAGATATTCCTTTTTCAATAAGCTTCGTCACAATTTCTAAATCAAACATATTTTCTGAAAATAACAACGCTAAAAGGTTTTTATCTAACAGGGTTTCTCTGTTGTTAATTTTGCCAGGATCTATTTTATCGATTAAGAATAGCAAAATGGCTTTTCTTATTGGTTCATCTTGAATTTTAACGGCTGCATAAAAGGGTGAAATAGCATTATCCATAGAAGAAACTTCGACATTTTTTTCTTCACATAAAAATTTAACCGCTAGTATATTATGTTCTTGTATTGCTTTATTAAGAATAAATTCTGCAACACCTAAACTAGCGATATCAATATTATGATCTCTAATAAATTGAACTGCAGAATCAATTCTTGCGGTTTTTAAATATAAAAATTTAATTAACAATTCAGGAGAATATTTGGGATGTGTTAATAAAGCGAAACCTTTTAATAACATGGAAAGATAATCGTCTGAATTTATTCTCTTGTTAAACTCTTCAATTGATTCGGGTCTTTTTTGCTCAGGGACTTTGCATAATAAATCAAAACAGAGATGCTGTATTTTTTCTTTTAAATGTTGGTTTTTTTCTTCCTTCAAATTAGCAAGATGATTTATGGCGCTATTCATCATTAGAGATAAATCTTTATCGCTCAAAAAAGCCTTCAGTTGTTCATCATAATCTTTTGAATTTTTTAAAAAATAAGTTAAACATTGAAACGCAGTTTGATTTAATTCATCAGCATATTTATATTCTTGCGGGGTCATCAATACAATATCTCTCTCGGCAACATTAAAAAAATCTAACATCATTTCGCATTGCGAAGGATTTTGATTCGCTTGAACAAAACGTGGAGCGTATTCTTCAAGTAATTGATATTTTTCAGCACCAAAAAGACGATCACCTGTTTTAATGATCCTCTCGCAGGAGCTTTGCCAAAGGTTATCAAAATCATTAACAGCAGCTTCTTCTTCGCGACATAGAGAAGCCGAACCTTCGAATAAAGTTTGTTTTAATTTTTGCTTGTATGTTGTTTGAGGATAGCATCGAGGGGTGTCGAGAAAATGTGCTGTATTTAAAGAGTGATAAATAGTCAAATGCAAATTTGTTTTATTTAATTCATTTTGAAGCGCGACCACAAGATTTTGCAGATTTAAAATTCCTTTGGTGTAAATATTTGCAAGAATTTGAAGGCTTTTCTTATATTTTTCCAACTCTCCACTGTTTTGAATGCATATTGAGCATGCATTTATAATATATTCAAAATTCATTTTCTTATTTTGTAATGTTATTAAAAAATTTGGATTTCCTAAGTGTAAAATAAAATTTGAACATTCGTTAGCAAAAGCTTGTAAATCATTCTTGCGTTGTTGAAGTAAAGCACCATCTCTAATTGTTCTTTTTGAATCATCTTCCCATAAAGGAAGATAAACCTCAGTAAAATATTTTTTAAATCGTTCGCTGCTTCTTGCGCGCATTTTACTATATTCGCTGGGGTCATTAAAAAAAGATGATTCGTTTTCTCTACCTACAGAACAAAATAATGCAGCGATTTTCAGAATGTCATGTTTGTTTAGATCTGACTTAATTGATTTTACGGCGGTTTTGACTTCATCTTTGCCATGTTTTTCTAAAAAATTTTCAATTTCGTCAATATTAAATGCTTGTCGACAAGCATGTGCGAATCCATGATTACTTCTGTGAACTCTGACACTAGCTTTAGTCTCGGGATCATTCAAATCAACGTAGCTATCAAAGCATTCATCCAAAGAGCTTCCATGGCATTGTTTTAATTCTACTTCGGCCCGCATTTCATCTGAGCAATCCCAGCGATTAAATTTAAAGTAGCTTGGAAAAAGATCTTGTTTCAGCAAAGTTTGGTCAATTGTTAGAGATTTCCATTCTTTTTTTGAATAGACGTATAAAAAAATGTTCTTACCTTGTTGGATTAATAGTGGACGATTATGCATTTTCGATATTGCTTGAAGATCTGCAAAATTAATTTTTTCATTTCCAGTTATGTTTATTAAGGTAAGCTCATCTATTTTTAATTCAGCAAAATTTTGTTTCAGCATGGCTTCAATTGCAGCATGACTTTCTGGCAAAAATATTTCTTCCAATTTTTTCATTGCAGGAATAAACGTATGTTCAACTTTTTTATCACGGGTATATTCAATCAACTTTTGGTCCATTTGTTTTAATATTGCTTGTACTTGATCTAACTTGCTATCGAGCTTGGTTATTTTCCATTCTTTTTGGTCTGGAGATCCGTAAATGTAAAGTTGATTGTTATATTTAATGAGTAGTGGCGAATTATTATACGTCCTAGAAAATGCTGACAACCCTTTCGTGTCTTCAAGTTGTTTTTCATCATCTAATGACAATAAAATAAAATCAAAACCATATTCGCGAGAAAGATAGTGATCGTAAGCGTATCGCCCTGCGTGTTGGAGTGGATAATAATCTTTTTTTTCTGTTTCAACAGAGCTAACTTCTTTCATTGCTAAAAATGTGAAACATCCTGATGTTCCTAATACATCATATTCCATAGGCCCAGGAGGAAGTAATACTTCATTTTCTTTTGGTAGATGAGATAAAAAATGAATAGGTTTTTTTTGCATATTTAACTTTTTAAAAAATATTTTTTTCGATTGATTTTGAATTTTTTGCCAAAACCCCGTTGGAAATGGAGCGTCAGGATGATTAAAGACAAGCTCTCCTAAGGAGGCGCTCGTGTAAGATCTTTCATTCATAATGAAACGATTTGTTCCTTTTTTTATGGCTGCTTCCATCGTTCGACTTAAAATTGAATTCTGTTCTATATCCGTGATAACTCGAAAGCCGACTCCTAATTTAATTCCATGGGAGTCTATTTTATTCTCAGAATCAACTGTTTTTTCTACTTTAGGGTGATATTTCGATAACATATCAGCCATGTAGAAAATGCTGCCCAATAAATAACGCATATAAATTTGTAACTGTGGATGTCCAAAGTCAGATAGAATACGGAATTCTCCACGCAACATTTGATTTAAAGAAAGAGCATCGCTTGCTGCAGTATATGAATAAATCGCAAATTTATGCATAGGTGATATCAGGCCCAGCATTTTTTCCATTTCATTTTTTGTTTCTAGTGAAGCATTGGCAAGACATTTTTCGAATTCCGCTTTTAATTCAGCATCAAATTTTTCTGAATGCTGTTGAAACTTTGTTTTATAAACTTCAGGGTTAATTACTGGTGATATTTTGCTATAGGTTTCAGAAGCTTTACGAAAGATTTGAAGAAATTCATCCGGAATTTTTAGCCTTTGTATATCTGCTGAATTTATTAATTCAAAAATGTAATAAATCCTTTCTTCTTTCGTTTCTTTATTTAGAATACGTAGTGTTATAGTTTGATTATGAAATTTAAATTCGCAATCAAATGAGTCGGGATTACTCAAAGCTTTAAGAACTTCCTCAAGGCGAAGGGTTCCTTCTGATTTGGGTAAAGGACCTGCTGTAAGGCTTTGAACAAAGCTCGATAATGACATTTATCCTCCTAAGAAGAATAAATATTCTTTAGGATACTTAAATTATAGCACGAGCTAGGAGTTCTAAAGCGCAGCGTTTGTGATGTAAGTCAATGTTTTGTAAGCTATTTATGATTAGAATGCAGTAATAAAACATGCAATATTACCGCAAAGCAAAAAAACAAGGCTCAATTATGCGGCTTGATGAGTTTAAGAATATTCTCGCGCTACTCAACAGTAAAAATTTTCATCGAATTCGTTTTTCCATGAACTCCAATTAAATCCCCTTTTGTGATAATGACCCAATCCCCTTTTTTTAATATTCCGCGCTTTTGTAGTTCTTCAGTCGCAGATTTATTTAAAACACGTCGATCAATATGAGTCGCGTCAAAAGGGATAGGATACACACCTCTATAAAGCGCCATGCGTCGCTGAGTTGCTTCATGACGACTTAAACCAAAAATAGGAATGCTGGATCGAACTCGCGACATCCATAATGGTGTTGTTCCTGATTCGGTTAAAGCAATAATCGCTTTGATATCGAGATGATTAGCAGTATACATCGTCGCCATCGCGATGGCTTCATCTACATAATTAAACTGAAAATCGATACGTGACCTTGGAGTTTTGGCAATCGGATTTCTTTCTGCACCTAAGCATATTCTATCCATCGCTGCCACAGCTTTATCAGGATATTTTCCTACAGCGGTTTCTTGTGACAACATTACTGCGTCTGTTCCGTCGAGTACGGCATTCGCAACATCCGATACTTCTGCTCGAGTGGGAATAGGGCTATATGTCATCGTTTCCAACATTTGGGTTGCTGTGATAACAGGTTTATTTAAAGATCTTGCCAAGCGAATAATATGTTTTTGCACACCGGGAAGTTCGGCATCACCTAATTCCACGCCTAAATCACCGCGTGCTACCATCACTGCATCGGCAGCGCGAATGATTTCCTCAATATTGGTGATCGCTTCTGCGCGTTCGATTTTTGCAATGATATTAGCGTGTCCTCCGGCTTCAAGTAAAAGCCTGCGAGCTTCTTTGACATCTTGAGCGTTTCGTGGAAACGATATCGCTACATAGTCAGCTTCTAAGCGCACAGCATCTTTGATATCTGTGCGATCTTTATTTGTTAAAGCAGCGGCTGATAGACCACCGCCTAAACGATTAATTCCTTTATTATTAGAAAGTTCGCCACCCACCATGACTTTGCAATGAATTTGATTGCCAACGATGTTTTTGACTTGCAAGACAATGCGGCCATCATCTAATAACAACGTATCACCTGAATGAACATCTCGTGGCAATTCTTTGTAATCAAGACTGACGGTTTTATCTGTCCCTTCTTCTTCACCCAAGTCTGTATCAAGAATAAAATCTTGATTATCTTGGAGAAAAATTTTTTTATTTTTAAAACGCGCAATACGAATTTTGGGACCTTGTAAGTCAACGAGGATTGCAGTTGATTTACCAATTTCTCGACTTATTGCGCGTACCATGCTAATTCTTTTTTCATGCATTTCTAATGAGCCATGAGAAAAGTTAGCTCGAAAAACATCTGCACCAGCCAAAATAATTCTTCGCAACATCTCAGGTTCATCAATTGCAGGGCCTAGCGTTACAACTATTTTTGTTCGGCGCAGTTCATTCACGTTACTTTCTCATTTTTTTTCATACGATCTTCTAAAGCAGCGATAGCAGGCAATATTTTACCTTCAAGAAAGGTTAAAAATGCACCGCCACCTGTTGAAATGTAATCAATTTTATCTGCAACGTGATAAGCTTCGATCGCTGCTAATGTATCGCCACCACCTGCGACAGAGAAACCTTTGCTTTCAGCAATTGCTTTGGCTATTTCACGGGTTCCTTCAGAGTATTGTTCGATTTCAAATGCGCCAACTGGACCATTCCAAAGAATCGTTTTAGCTTTTTTGATAATGCCGGTTAAATGTTTAATCGTGTCAGGACCTATATCATAAACTTTTTCATTGTCATCAATTTGAGAGACAAGGCGAACAGAGCTCTCTGCATCTGCGCTCATTTTTTCACCTACTATCACATCAGTTGGTACAGGAATTTCTGCTCCACGATTTTTTGCAGCTAACATTAAACGTTCTGCTTCATCAATTAAATCGGGTTCATAAAGTGATTTCCCAACAGTGTAGCCTTCTGCTGCGATAAAAGTATTGGCTATTCCGCCGCCAACAATTAAGCAGTCAACTTTTTGAGCAAGGGCATCCAATAGAGAAAGTTTTGTTGATACTTTTGATCCACCGACAATTGCAACAACAGGATGCTTTGGGTTTTTCATGATTTTTTGTAATGCTTCCAATTCATTGACTAGCAAGGGACCGGCACAGGCAACGGGTGCATATTGTATGATTCCACAGGTTGATGCTTCTGCACGATGCGATGTCGCAAAGGCATCCATGACAAATACATCGCATAGATTGGCCATTTTTTTTGATAAATCAGTATCATTATCCGTTTCTCCACGATTGAAGCGCACGTTTTCTAATAACACAATAGGTTTATCACCTAATCTAAAACCGCTTGTCCAATGTGAAATCAAGGGAACGTCCATTTTCAATAATTCTGATAAGCGCTTTGCGACAGGGGCTAGAGAAAATTGTTCTTCATGTGATCCTTCTTCCGGTCGTCCAAGATGCGACATGATCATTACTTGAGCGCCTTGTTTAAGAGCATCTTTAATTGTAGGCAATGCGGCGCGGATTCGAAGATCGCTTGTGACTTCTCCGTTTTTAACAGGTACATTTAAATCTTCACGAATTAATACGCGTTTGCCTTTTAACTTGAGATCCGACATTTTTAATATGGACATTCAAGAGCTCCTTAAGTTTAATGGGGGCAAGATATACATTGTTGTTGAATTTATTGCATAATACGCCGAATTACAAGTCTTCTGAAGTGGGTGGTGGGCATGACTTTTGCTTTTATTCGTCATTTTATTAAACTCGAATCGGCTAGTGGCGTTTTATTGTTTTTTGCAACCTGTGTTGCAATTATTTTGAGCAACTCACCTTTGTCTGATTTTTATCAAGGACTATTCACTTATTCGTACTTCACTAAACCAATATTATTTTGGATCAATGAAGGATTAATGACCTTCTTCTTTTTGTTGGTTAGTTTGGAATTAAAAAGAGAGTTTTTTGGTCAAGGATTGTCCGACGTTTCAAAATTTATTCTGCCTGGAATTGCTGCGTTAGGAGGGATGATTGCTCCTATTATTATCTTTATCGGCGTTAATTATAGTCACCCTGAAACTTTAAAAGGTTGGGCGATTCCAGTCGCGACGGATATAGCGTTTGTGTTAGGCGTTTTATCTTTATTCGGTAAACGCATCCCGATTGGATTGAAATTATTTTTGCTGGCCCTGGCAATTTTTGATGATGTGGGTGCGGTAATTATTATTGCAGTTTTTCATACGAAATCATTGTCTTTTTTGGCTTTAGCCGGTGCTTTTTTAGTCATTATTTTTTTACAAATTTTAAATCGTTACAGTGTTAAGCAATTAAGTGTTTATTTATTGGGGGGACTGATACTATGGATTTGCATTTTAAAGTCGGGTGTCCATCCAACAATTGCCGGTGTTATATTAGCCTTTTTAATACCGCGAAGTGACGGAAAAAATGTTTCTCCCTCGCGACGCTTGGAAACTATGCTGCATCCTTGGGTAGCATTTTTGATCTTGCCAATTTTTGCATTGGCTGTAGCTGGTGTTTCCTTGGAAGGGTTAGAATTTAAAATTATTTTTGATTATGTTTCATTAGGGATCATTCTTGGTTTAGTCATTGGCAAGCAAATTGGTGTTTTTACTTTTACTTGGCTAAGTATTCGTTTGGGTTTGGGTAACTTGCCTAAAGGTACAACATGGTATGAAATCTGGGGTATTGCATTGCTATGTGGTATTGGTTTTACTATGAGCTTATTTCTTGGTACCCTTGCTTTCGAAGAAAATAAATTTTATTTAACAGAAGTACGATTAGGTATTTTAATTGGTTCGATGCTTTCGGGCTTAATCGGCGCAGGGATTTTATATAGCGCTATTAAAATGAAAAGGGGTATGAAGATTGAAGCATCATAATAATTTGTTTGTAGTAAGTTCGCGACGACGCCTAGCAGGTTGGTGTGTTCATATTTTCACTGCAAGTGGCGCAGTTTTTGGCTTAATGGCTCTACTTGCCATTTATAATCACGAATTGATTCAGTCATTTTGGTGGATGGTTGCAGCCATGTTCATCGACTCATTCGATGGATTATTTGCTCGCATGATTAAAATCAAACTCGCTGTACCTCAAGTTGATGGAGAGTTATTAGATAATATCGTAGATTTTATGAATTATACGATTGTGCCAGCATTCTTTTTGTTAGTAACCCCGATTGTACCTGATTATTGGTGTGTGGTATGTGTTATTGCGATTACACTTTCTTCTGCCTATCAATTTACACAAGTGGATGCAAAAACATCGGATCATTTTTTTAAAGGATTCCCCAGTTATTGGAATATTGCCATTTTTTATTTGTTTTTTTGGCAAATGAATGAATGGTTGAATTTCGCTATCTTGCTTTTTCTAGCTGTTCTCAGTTTTGTTCCGATCAAATACATTTATCCATCCCGTTTAGATTTTTTAACATATAATAATACGCTGCGTTTTACGGTTTTCTTAGCAACAATTATTTGGGGTGTTGCGACAGCTGGATTAATCTGGGTATATCCGAAATCAAATTCTTTTTTAATATCCGTATCCATGTCTTACATTATCTTATATGTCGTTTTTAGCTTGTACCGTACATGGGTTCCTTTAGGTAGTAATGAGCAGAGCCCCGCATGAAGCGAGTAATGGTTACCGGAGGTGCCGGTTTTATAGGTTCTCATACAGTCGATTTATTATTAGATCAAGGATTGCACGTTATTGTTTACGATAATTTATCGTCGGGTAAATTATCGAATCTCAATCTTTTTCATCCGAATTTGCAAATTTTTCAAAAAGACATATTAGATTATCAGTCATTAGTAAAAGAAATGTCACGTTGCGATGCTGTGTTACATTTAGCTGCTCTTTGTTCTGTTCCTCTTACTATCGAAGATCCCATTGAATCATTAAAAATTAATACGTTGGGTTTTTTAAATATCTTGCAAGCTATTCGTGAAATTAAAAAACCCATGCGTTTAGTTTATGCATCCAGTGTGGCGGTATATGGTGATACAGAAGATTTGCCCTGTCGTGATGATCAACCACTATCAGGACGTGTACTTTCTCCTTATGCGTTAGACAAAATTAATAATGAACGTTATGCAGAGTTGTACAGCTATTTATATAATATATCTAGCTTGGGTTTAAGGTATTCTAATGTTTACGGTCCCAGACAAGATCCTAAGTCCCCTTATTCAGGGGTGATTTCAAAATTTTTTGATCAATACAAAAAACATGAACCTGTTGTGATTTTTGGTGATGGAAATCAATCCCGTGATTTTATTTATGTAGCAGATGTTGCTCGTGCAAATTTGACAGCGTTAAAAAGTGATTACAACGGAGTGTTAAATATCGGAACAGGTAAGCCTGAGACACTTCTTAATATAGTAAAATATCTTGAAAATATAAATTCAGAGCATATCAAAATAGAGCATAATGCGGCTCGTCCAGGCGATATACTTCATTCTTATTCGAGTACAGAAAAAGCAAAAGAAAATCTCAAATTTGAATATGAAATAGCATTACAAAAAGGGCTGAAATTACTCGCAGATTTAGGTTAAATAATCTCATTCCATTCTTGTTGTCCGGCCCGTTTCTTGCCAAGAGCCAGCTAATGTGTCCATTTTTTTTGGATTTACGATAGGTTATAATCCCGATACCTCAGGTCGAATCCGGAGAATTTATGCAAACGACACCCGAGCTCGAAGCGTGTACAAAACGATTATATGAAGTCACCCGGGACAACTTACCTCTATGTTGTCCTATGCCAAGCATGCGAGTATGGAATGCACATCCACGCGTTTATTTGCCTATCGAAGCAACAGGAAGGACAATTTGTCCTTATTGTGGCGCGGAATATGTGTTAAAAGATGAATAAAATTCTTATCGTAGGGCCTGCCTGGGTCGGCGACATGGTCATGGCGCAATGTTTATTCAAGTTTTTGAAGCAACGTGACCCAGATGCCATTATCGATGTTTTAGCGCCCGCTTGGAGTCTTCCATTACTTGCACGTATGCCTGAAGTGACAACCTCTCTTAAAATGACAATTGGGCATGGTCAATTGGCTCTTAGCGAGCGTTATCATATTGGAAAGGGTTTGCGCAACAAAGGGTATACACAAGCAATTATTTTACCTAATTCGTTTAAATCTGCATTGATTCCTTTTTTTGCACGCATTCCTTTGCGCACAGGTTGGCGTGGAGAAATGCGTTATCTCGTTTTAAATGACGTGAGATATCTTGATAAAAGGCAATATCCTTTAATGATTGAGCGGTTTATGGCATTAGGGATAGATGCGAATAAAATTTTAGACATTAAAAAGAACGATTTCTTACCCGAATTTGAAATTTCTCCTGCGTCTGTCATTAAGACACTCAAAAATCACAGCTTATCTCATCCAGATCAACCTATTTTAGCGCTCTGTCCGGGAGCTGAATTTGGAGCGGCAAAACGCTGGCCAGTAGAGCATTATGCTGCTGTGGCAAATACTAAGTTACAGGAAGGATGGGTTGTGTGGTTGTTAGGATCTGCAAAAGATAAGCTGGTAACAGATCAGATTATGGAATTGACACAACAACGTTGTGTCAATTTGGCAGGAAAAACTCAATTAGAAGAAGCCATTGATCTTTTATCACTTGCAACAACTGTGATAAGTAATGATTCAGGTTTGATGCATATTGCAGCGGCTTTGCAAAAACGATTGGTCGTCATATATGGGCCGACTAGTGCAGGGTTCACGCCGCCACTTAATTCGGAAGCTAAGATAGTATCTTTGAATTTATCTTGTCAGCCTTGTTTTCAACGGGAATGTCCATTAGAGCATAATCTTTGTATGCGAGATTTAACACCGGGAATGGTTTTAAAACATTTATAAAATGACACAACTACTTCCTTGAGACGCTTCCACTTCTTTTGTTTTTTGTGTGAGAGCTTTAGTTTTTTTGTCAGCTTCTTCTACCTCTTTAGAAAAATCCTCTAACAAAGTGTTCTGAGAAATTAACTCAGAATTAATAGTTTTAGATATTTGCTTAAGTCGTTCGACACCATCACTAATTTGATCCAGTAATTCATCTTGTTTTTTTAAGGTATTCGCTTTCTCTGTTTTTAATACTTCCGATTCTTGCTTATCATCAGTCAACGTTTTTAGAATATGTTTGCTTGATCGATTATTCATTCGAGTCTCCGTGTTTTACTCAATAAATTCTTCTGTCGGTTTTAAGCTGCCGTAATTTCCCCACACATTTTCATTTTTTACATAAGTCCGTTCTTTGTAATAATTTGCAGGCATGTCTCGTGTTGTAGAAATCGAATAGTTAATTTGACGAGGAGCACTACCATTTGCTTCAGAAAATTGCGGTCCTGGATCAACTTGAGGCAGTTCACACAATTTAGTCTCATCTAAACTGCCAAGATTATTATAAACTTTGCGGCATTTCTCTACGCCAACTTTTGCGAAAGTAGGATACACAGTGATTTGAATGCGACTGTTTTGCCTGATGCTTTTATTACGGATATCATTTGCAATGGGAAAATAATTTCCATAACCAACATAAGTTAGACTACGTATCCGCATGCTTGTCATTTTCAGACTGCCAATGTTAGGACAGGTTGGATCTTTGCTTAAATCACCGATGCCATGTGACCATAAGTAGCCAGCTACTTTTCGCGCGCGGTCTTGGGAAAGTTTGTGTTCAAATTTTGCCGAGCCAAAGCCACTAGTATTACCTGAGACAATGATATTAGAACTTGAAGAGCGGTTTAATACCATAACTATGCTATTTAGTACGGGTTGTACATCATCTAAAAAATCGGCCGTGTTAACATCAAATAGTCTATCTGAAGGGACTTCTATCGTGAGATAATCTCCTAATGAGAAGACTTGCCCGCCTCCTTGAACGATACCGCCTGCTTCGAAGCGCAAAGTTGAAGCATAATAACCGACTAAGGCGCCTCCTATGCCGGATGCCGCTATCAATGATTTTGATCCGCCGCTAAGCCAAGCGGCCCCGGCACCTACACCTGCTCCAATCGCAGTACTTTCTGCATTACCTGTTAAATCATTGTGGGTAGTGAATGGATTGAAAGTGCAACCCGTGAGAGTGAGTGCAAGGAAAATAACAGTCCAAAATGGGGGTTTAAATTTCATTCAAAATAAGTCCGGTTAGAAACCACAACGCTAACTAAGGTGAGTTGATGGTGTCAAGGGCTATGTGTTATAAGATATCTCAGGCCCATAAGGAAATTTTTATGAATGGACAGCTAGAGTCACGTCCTTATACGACATGGCAGCTTATCAAAGCCTTTTGGCAATCCGACCAGCGTCTTATGGCTTATGGTTTTTTTATCACTGTCCTTATTATGACGATGGTGATGGTTGCTTTGGATGTGGCTCTTACCGATTGGTACAATTATTTTTATAATGCGTTACAAGAGTATGATGTACGTGCAGTAATTGATTTATTATGGATTTTTGTATTTATTGCCACTTTAAGTATAGTTATTAGTGTATATCGATTTTATTTACAACAATATTTAGGTCTACGTTGGCGTCGCTGGCTGACAGAGCAATTCATTAAGCGATGGCTTGCTAATCGTAGTTATTATTATCTAGAAACATTTGATAAACAGACAGATAATCCTGATCAACGTATTCAAGAAGACATTGGATCATTAGTGTCTTATTCTCTTGATTTGGTTATTGGATTGGTAAGTGCAGTTACTTCTATTTTTTCTTTTATTTTTATACTTTGGCAATTGTCTGGTGTTATCACTCTCCCGTTAGGAGAATTAGGTACTTGGCATATACCTGGTTATCTGGTTTGGGTAGGAATAATTTATGCTGTTCTTGGTACTTTGTTTACTGTCAAAATTGGTCGCTCTTTGGTGCCGCTTAACTTTGAGCAGCAACGTCGTGAAGCAAATTTTCGTTATGCTGCAGTCGATTTGCGGTTACATGCAGAAAATGTTGCCTTGTATCATGGTGAGGGCCATCAAGGCAGTGTCTTAAAAGGTATGTTGTACCGGGTGTTGGATAATTGGTACTTAATAATTTTGCGTCAAAAATTATTATTATGGTATACGTCTGGTTATAATCAAATTTCTGTACTTGTACCATTAGTGGTAGCCTTGCCAAATTATTTTAATAAAGTATTTGAACTGGGGGGATTAATTCAAACGCTTGCTGCGTTTCAACGAATACAAGATTCTTTATCATTTATAGTAAATTCATATACTCGCATTGCTGAATGGCAAGCTATCACGCAACGACTTGTTACGTTTTTAAATCACATGTATCAGCTTGAACAAGAAGCAATGAAACAAAATCAATTTGCGTATTCAATGCAACCACAAGATAAAATAATCGCAAAAAATGTAACGCTTTTTACGCCGCAAAAAGAAACATTATTGACAAATATCAATCAAGAATTTATTCATGGTCAAAATTATTTGCTTAAAGGGATTTCGGGAATTGGGAAAAGTACTTTTGTGCGTGCTTTGGCGGGAATTTGGCCATTTGGTTCAGGTGAAATTGATTTGCCAGAGCAAAAAAATATTATGTTTTTACCACAACGATCTTATATGCCAATAGGTACATTACAAGAAGCATTAATGTTTCCAAATAATATGTCTCTTTTGCCTGACCAAGAGTTAAAAAAATTATTAAATGAATGTGGATTGCACAATTTAATTGATCAATTACATGAAACTAAAACTTGGTCAGAGAATTTATCACCGGGTGAATTGCAACGTATTGCGTTTGCAAGAATATTGATTCATAAACCAGATTGGGTATTTTTGGATGAAACGACTTCCTCTCTTGATGTGGAAAGCGAGAAGAAACTTTATGATTTACTAAAAACAAAATTGCCTAATTGTTCTATTATTAGCGTTGGTCATCGTCCAAGTTTAGCAGGATACCATGATCGGGAAATTAATATGGCTGAGTATAAGATTTAAGGAATACAGTGTCTCCTCGCAAAGAATATAAAGAATCTCACGCTTATTTCGCTTCAAAAATTGATGTAGATTCTATTTTAAAAAAAATGATGAATGAAGATAATCCGAATTTTAATCGATTTAACGGTATCTCATCTACTTCTTTTGCTGGTTATGATAGTGAATTTGAAAATCTTTATATCGTTGATCTGTACAAAAATGCTATAAAAACTATTCCAACTGAAGAAAAGACACAGGATGAATCCATATTTATAAAAATAGAAAGCATTGATGAGGCACAATTTGCCTGCATTCAATATGATAAAATTGTTCTTCGAAGTGTCGAGACTGGGGGTATTAATAAAGTTATCTCATTGCCTTATTCTAAAAAACCCGATATCAGTTTATGTGAATTAACTTCAGTAAAAAAATCTGTCGATGGAAATTTTCTATTGGTTTTGACAACTGAAAAGGCTGATACGTGGAAATATGCTGAAACTTGTTCTGAGCTACCTTTTGATGAAAGAGCCAAACAAATAGATAAGATTGCGCATGATGATGGATTTGTGCGATCTACTAAAGAATTTAACTTAAGAAAGTCACACATATTTATTATTGATATTGGAACTTATCAATTATTTTATATTCAACCGCAGGCAATAGTGAAAGATATTGCTTTGACATCCGCATGTAAATTAATTCTTGCATTAGAACCTGGCGGATTAAGAATTTTAAATGTGGATATGGAGGCGCAACAATATAATTTTCACTCAGCAATCTTAGAGAATTTGGAAGAAATTGCTGAAGTACATGCTGTTCAAAATGATAAACTAATTACGATATCTACTTGTCAGGAAGATGATGATTATTTAGATATGTCTCTTCATATTATAGATTTGGGAGCGCAAATCTATAAAATAAATGAAACAAAAAAAATCGCGACGATTGGTGAGCCGAATGAATATAATTCTAATGAATTTAGAATATTATGTAACTCCATTGTCTTTAAAGAAGTAGAAGAGCAAGGTAGTAGAAATTATTTAAAAGAATATCTATTTGGAAAAGAAAATGTAGACAAGCTAAGTTTTAAAGGGAAAGATGTATTTAATTTTTTTTGCAAGCTCACAGATGATTCATTAGTATTGGGATGCAGAAATCAAGATAAAAAACCAGAATTTCTTATTTGCAAATTAAATAGTGTGAATGAATATCAAGTACAATACAAAAAAGAATTAAAACAAGAACATGATACTCTCGCTAAACATATCGATTCGGCGTTATATCCTGCTGTTGAAATTCCAAAAGATGTTATCAGTATCATTACTCAATTGACAGTGCCAAATAGATTGGGATTGTTTACCATGAAGAATACAAAGGCGAAAGAGATCGATAGCGATGATGAATCTACCGATCAACTTGCTTCTAATATTTCACATCGTTTGTTGTTCTAGTATATCCTCATTGTTTCTACGCATAAGGTGTACCCTTGTTGTTTGAAAACAAAGCAACCATGGGTCCATTTCGGTTGTTAAGTTAATTCTATCTTGCGGTTATGTTTAATTCATGGATAAACTTTTAAGCTCGGTTTTTTCTATTTCTGATTTTTTTTCAGTTGAGCCAACAACTGAGCTCAGGCTAGTAACTAAAGTGCTAGGGCTTTTTTTATCGACATTTTTGTCCTTTTTAAGTTTATAGGCAAAATTATTTTTATATTCTTTTTCAATGGCTGCACAAAATTCATGGCCAAATGCAAATTGATCAAGGTGCGAAGTTTGTTCAAAAAATTTTTCATAATTGGTTGTGTCTTTGCGGTAAGATATACCGTCTTTAAGCAGATGATTGCGTGTTACAAAATCTTCGAGAGCATCTCCAGTTCCTGAGAATCCATGTAAATCTAATTCGATTTTGTGTTTTTCTAAGTGATATTTTTCAGCTCTATATCCGAGTACAGCATAAATTTTATCTTGGAAAGAAGCAGTATCATTGAGTTCAATTGGTTCAATATTCAGTGACTTTAATTTCTCAAGATTTTTACCTGAAACTTTGAGGCAGGGAAATTCACAATCTTTGTCAAATTCAATATTAAAATGCGCGAATATTTTTGGAATTTCTTGTTTTAAATTTTGATAGAGCTCTGCTCGAGACATTTGATGAAATTTAAAACCGAGTCTAAAATCATAGTCAGCGATTAATTCAACATTAGTTATTACTTCATCTTTTCCTAAAGAGTAAAAAGGCAAATCTTGAGCGATCATATAATACCAGCATGGTAAATATTCGAGACTAGGTTTGACGCCTTTTTGTTCTAGGTCTGTATGCATTAATTCACCAATGTAACCTCTATAACTGACTTTTTTAGGCGGCACAATTGGTATTAGAATATTTTCATAACCTGGTACTGATTCGAGGTTTATAGCAGGCGCTTCATGACGAGCAAGTTCGACAAGTTGTTGCATTCTTTGAAGAAAAATTTCTGAAGCGCGACCTAATTCAACAGGTTTAGCATTTTGATAATTGGCATCGCCGCCTTTGGTATCGACGATTTTATCTTTAAACTCTCCTTCGCCTTTGCGCAAAAATCCAATCGCTTCATCTTGTACACGTAGTTTTTCAGCTAAGGTGGTAGTAAATTTAATATCTCCACCTTTCATCACACGATCGATAAAATCTTTTGGTGGTATCCAAGACCAACCGATGGATTCGGCATCATCTAAATAATGCATTACCATTTCTGGGAGAATATAAACAACATCACCGAAGTTGATTTCTAAGTCTTGGTAAGTATAAGTTTTATATTTGGCTTTTTTTCCAGGAATAATTGGGAAATCTACTTCTGAATAATGAGAGCCCATATATTCTTTCATGCTTGTATCCTCGTGCGTATTTTCGAATGTATCGTAGTTTTTTAATAAGCGTATTAAGCCATAATTTGATATTTAGTTCAATAAACAAGAATCAGTTTAAAATACAATCAAACAGTGCGAATGATATTGGCTCATTAAGTAATTTTTCATTAAAATATTATAAAATTATTTAGAAATATAGGAAATTTTTGAAAAAAACTGATTAAAATCAATTTTTTAATAAATTTAACGTTGTTATTTATTTGTAATTTTTTTGTTATTTAGTTGAAATAAATATGTAATATTCAGATATACTATATATAATGTGGGCTAGAGGTAATTCAATGACAGCAAAACCATCAAACCATCCACTTTTTAGCACCGTTCCAAGGCATGACTACCTGGGTCTCTTTGAAGGCAATACGGCAAAAAAAGTAGTAGATTTTTTAGATCTATCACGCAGCGATGTGGCAAAAGCCATGCATATATCTAAAGACTCTATAAGATATGATGAAGGAATGTCCAAAGAACTTGAAAGACGACTTTTTGAAATTGCTGTAATTTGCGAATTAATGGCGGGATATTTTCAAGGTGATGGAAAGAAAACAGCTACTTGGTTCTATATTAAGAATCCAGCCCTTGGGGGGGTGTCGCCAAAAGATATGATTCGTTTTGGTCGATATAAAAAATTAGAAAAATTTATTAGGAATGCTCTAGCAGGAATTTCACCATAATACATGTCCAAAAAAGAAGAACAAAAAACACTTTACGTCTTAGATGAGCTTTCTCCTCAGCTCATTAAAAGATGGATGAAAGAATACAATAAGATCTCAGATTATTGCTGGGATCATTTTAGTTATTTTGCTCATAAACGTTCACATAAATATGAAGAATTAAAAAACGCTTTACGTACAAATACACGTATGTTTGAGTTTAATAATTGGCGCAGAGTCATCGATAACAGATTTTTTAGCGAACCATTGTCTACCAAAGGCAGCATGATTCATTTTACAGGTGGACGATTTAATATTGGCGATATTGACTCAATTAAATTTCCACGTTTTGGTGGATTGTATCTTGCTCATGATACAATAACAGCATTGAGAGAGAAGCTTGGATTAAAATCTCAGCAGCAGATTGGTGGCTTAACTGCCGAAGAAATCAATATTGCAGGTAATATTTCTCAATTCCAAATTAGAGGTAAGCTTACTTGTGTTTTAGATATTCATGATCATGGTTCTTTACAAGAATTTTTCGAATTGATAAGCACAATACATATTCCGACTCAATTTATAGCAAGGGCAAGTAAACTTAAAATTTCTCCAATGCGTCATGTAAAAAATGTTAAAGAACTTGTTCAAACCTTCTTAAGTCCAAATTGGAATATAATGCCAGCGCAATTTGATGTGCCAGCCAATCCTCAAATTTTAGGTCAATTAGCGCATGCTGCAGGTATTGAGGCAATTTTATACCCATCTGTAAAAAATACAAATCAATGTTTAGTCGTTTATCCAGATAATTTTAAAAACTCTGATGCTTATGTTGAATTGGAAGGCGATATATCTGAGTTAGTAGTAAATAGACGAATCGATCAAAATACATATCAAAATTATATTTAAATATTAGCAGAATGGATATGATTCTATAGAAATCACTGATTGTGATGTATCATTCCAATTAATCGCACAGGTGCTTCTGTTCCCGCGGCTGTTTTTAAAGGTGAACCCATCGCAATGGCACCTGTTTTGGGTGGTAAATTTGGATTTGCGGCATTTTCCATAATAAATTTTCCTGCGCCTAACAATAACTGATGGACGGGAGAATCGCCCGCCAGTAATGCGCACGATTGCGTAGCGGCATTTGCTGGTTTTTGCTGATTTTAAGCTTTGCTGTAACAGCAAGCAGAATAAATGGATGACCATAGAAGACCTTTCTAGTAATATCGCCTCAACTATTTAATCTGCGGAGATTTCATTATGCATCGTTTGTTTGGGTTGCTTGGTGATACAGGTATCTCCCCTCCTGTTGAGACTGTAGAAGATAAGCTAGGGAAAAATATCAACATCACTTTAAGTAAGCTTCAACAGAATCAAAATATCGGTAATTTTTATTATGTTTGCAATTTTTTATCAGGCGTGGCTACTGCTGCGGCCCCGGCATTGGTAGCTGCCAGCTTTTTAAATAAAAAAAACAAATTTCACAGCCTCACATCTGTCTTGTTCCTATGTTCGATAACTGCAGGAAGCGCGCATGTTGGGACGAGGTTATGGTTTTATCTGGATGAATTTTCCAGCAAAAAAAGAAGAGAGGGATTGTATACTATTATCAAATCTGATGTTGAGCCTCTCATTAAACAATTTCAAGAGTGTTTACAATATTTGGACGCAGAGGTTCAATTGCCAGGAATATTCTTGGAGACACAAGATGAAAGTTGTTATCGTAAAGATCTTTGCACATGGTTAGAAGATGTAAGAGATCAATTAGTGAAAACAAAAACACCGAGAGCGCAGCCATAAGGACATGCCTTCAGAGCAGATAGGATGAGAGGAGATTTGCCTCTTATCATAAAATAACACAACATTTTCTTTGGTTTATGCTGCTATCTTCTGGTGATTTTACTGGCGGTGCGCCAAGTGGAACAGCTTTAGATTCTTGAAACCGTATCGTATTAATAATTTCTTGAACTGGACAGAGTTGCATTTTTTTCTTCACGAGCAATTCATTAGTTACTTGTGTAGCATGTGTCATCACACACCCAACATCTTCAAAGCTGAAACTCGAACCAACATGAATTCTGCGTAAAGAATTGAAAAGTTTTTTTTGTTCTTCTTTAATTGCATTTTTTAATTTTTCATCAAGACTAGAATTATAATCTTCCCAAATTTGGGTTTTAACAATCTTAACGTTGATTTCTTCTGGCTTGGTCTCAGTTGAGGGTGTTTGTTTTTTTGCGCGCCCTTTAAGAACATCCGCAACTTCTTTTTCTAGGCGAGCACAGGTTTCGGTATCGAATTTAAAATCAATTGGACCAGGAGGTAAGTTGACATACATTGTGCAAAGTCTGCCATCTTCAGGATTTTTTCTGGCATCACTTGTGGTAATGAGAGCAGGATGGCCAAATCCTTTTTCATCTAAACCACCAGGCAAATAGAGATTTTCTGTTTCAAACACCTTTATTTTGCATGCAGCAACGGGATAGCGATGATATTTAACTTGTTCCGTACTTTGTTTTTCTAGCGCAGTTAAGTTTGTTATTCCCAAGGATGGCCAAAATAATGGTGATATAGCTAATACAAAAGCATCTGCTTTTAAAAATTTGATTTCGCCATTTTTGTTGTAGCGGATATTTACGCCCGATGCGCTAGAATTAATGCTGGTAACTTGTGCGGATTTTACAATCCTATCTTTAAAATCTTCAGCAATTTGTTCCATTAAATATTGAAAACCACCGCGAATGCTACGTAATGCATCAGTTGGTTTTTTCAAAATTTGCGAAATTAAAATAGCAGGTATGGTTGCTTTTTTCATGTATTCCATCACTTTAGCTGTTGTGATTTCATTCATGTCGCCGTAACCAAATCCAGTGACAAACATTTTTAAAAATTCATTTACTTTTTGTAAATTATGTTCTTTTGCATACTGAGCAAAAGGTAAAGAGAATTCTTTTGCTTCTGGATGATGTTGGTATTCATCAACACGAGCTGTAAATTTTGTCAATTCTCCTATGAATTCGAGCATAAAAAAATCTTGTTCTGCTTTGCTTTTTTTGGCAGTCTCTTGAAAGAAAGGAACAAAATCATTAGATGTTGGAGCGGGTGATTCGTAAATCACGCCTTTTTTTGCGCGCAATTTATCAACAAGTGCGTAATCAGGTGTGGAAGCAACGAGTGCAGCGCCTAATTCTGTTTTTACAAGTTCGCCGGTAGGACTTTTTTCATAATACGTGTAACATTTGCCACCGATTCGATCGGAAAGTTCTAACACAGTCACATCGAAATCATTGTTGAGGAGTTCAACAGCAGAAGCAAGACCAGCAGGGCCTGCACCGATTATAGCAATATGAGGTTTTCGTGTGGGGCCTGCTTTAAATCTAATGTCCATTTCCTTCATTCTCCTTTGAAAAAAATCAAATTTATATTACACAAAAAAGGTTGCTTTGTAACCATGACCGACTGCCTTTCTGCAATTTCGAGTTGCTCACTTGCTCTCTAAATATATTTCGAAAGAAAAGTTGATAAAAATGGTATGAAAATGTGTTCAATTTGATACAATGCGGAACAAATTAATTCATAAGCTAGCAAAGGGGTGCAAAATGAGTGCTGTAAGAAATGAACCAGGTAGTAAAAGCGAAAATTTGACGCAAGAAATTGATTCCTCAGTGAAAGCTTTAAATGAATTCAAATTATCGCTTCAAAAAGAAGAACAAATTCAAGAAGAAGAAAAGGAATTGCTTAGCATCAAAATGCATTATTTATTAGACACCGCAATTAGAGAAGGTGAATTTGATCAGGATTTAGATTCATTTGAAGAGGGTCATTTGAGTGAGAGCGTTGATGAAAGTAAAAAAGATCACTCTGGAAATACTGGAGATTGGCCTGAGATATCAATTGAAGATGAGCAGTTAGAAGCAGCGGTAACACTTAAGAGAAATCAAAAGCAAATTGCAGAAGCGATGTTAGAAATTAAAAAATATTTGGCAGATCCAGATAGCTACGAAAAAAAGATGGATCAAAATAATTGTGTTTGTTTGATTATAGCCAGGATTGGTAAAGAAGCTAGTGAGGCGATAAAAGCTTTACAAACTAAAAACAAAAAATTAGTCAAAGAGATCGAAGAAACCAAGAGGACTATGAAATTTTGGAAACCTGAGCCTAGTAAAAAAACTCAAGAAATTTTAGAAGTCAAAGAATCAATACCGACAGAAAGAGATATATTAAAACAGACTATGCTTGCTTTGTTAGGCATCGCTGTAGAAAATCGAGAAATTAAAGCTGAGGAAATTTGTTTAGCAAAAACAGAGTTAGAAAAATATGTTATGGATCCTGTTTCATATGAGATAGAAATGCCAAGAGATAATTATATTTGTCAGACTATTGCAAAAATTGGGAGACAAGCTAAAGAAATCTTAAATCCAGAGGCTTTTGCACAAAAAGCAATTGAATCTACGCAAGCATTTAGGCTTTAGTTCCGACTTGTCGGCAATTTTTTTGTAATTCTTTTTTGACAATTGGGACAGTAAACTGAGCTGCGTTGTCCGATGCGAATTTCTTTT
>JANWKO010000270.1 GCA_025451335.1 Gammaproteobacteria bacterium | reverse complement strand
TAATTGAAAGACTTTTTGCATGCAAAATATTTTCATTTTTTAATGTATTTGCTTCTATATTAGCTACGGAATTAAATTGCCATCGACTGTCTTTTTCAATTAATATCTTATCGTTCGCACGAATATTAGCGACACCATTAGATGTAATCATTGCTTTATCAGTACTCATGATGGATTTAGTACTAATATCTAAATTTATTTTCGCGCTAATTTTTCCAGCACCATGGGCATAAATACTGTCTTCAGTTTTGATTACCAAATCTGCATCGGAGTATATTTCACCTCTAACTTCTTTCAACGCTTGTGCGGAAATTTTTAATAATTTGTTTGCATGCATTTGACTTTCTGGAGAAGAAATCAGCGATTTGGCAAGATTAATATCAATTTTCTCGCTATTTATTTTACCTTCAATTTCAGCTTGAACTCCGTTAATTTTTAATATATTTGAATCAATTTGACATTCTTTTTCAAGAATTAAATCACCATTGATAAATGTAAATTCCGATTTTATATTAGTTCTGCTAATTCTGACTTCTTTGGCATGAATATTAAATGATTTAAATGTTTGCTTATCATCTATCTGTTGCAAGATTACTTTGCCATTTGGGTTATCTATCGTTAAATGTTCAATAAGTAGAGAATCTATAAATGAAATTGCAACATTTTCTTCGAATATTTTAAGCATTAATCCATTGTGACTTCTGATCAAACGCGCTGTTTCTTTACCATGATGATACCAACAAATTACATCTTTATTTGTTGATAATAATTCTTTTGTGATAGACATGTTTTTATATATTGTGTGTCCATCTTTACCTGGCACAAATAAAATGGAATTATTAAATCTGGGCTTTATATATTTTTCAATATATTCTTTTTTCCTAACAAGTAATTCTTTGATGTTAAACTTGCTCTCTTCCACCGCGCCATTCTCTAATAACTTCTTTTGCAACTTTTCAATTTCAGTTTTTGACATGGCACGATAAAGTTGAATATGACGTGATTTTTCATCGAAATTCTCTTGCGGCTGATCGACATACTTAAGTTGCTTACAATCTGGTAATTCTTCTTTTCCTGTAAATTCATTGGCTAAAACTATCCAACAACATTTGTGTAGTTTTTTTAAATCCCATGATCCATCTTCCCTAATAATATTTTCCAAACCAAATGCAAGAACAAATGGATTTTTTTTCCTATCTTCATCTAGATAAAATGATCTGAGCAAGCAAATAAATGCTTGTTTAATATTTTCATATCGTTGTTCGAAATTAGAATATGGTGCTAATTGTTTAAATCGATAACCAAAAAAATAATATTCAAATAAACATTGTTGCGCATCTCTATAAAAACTGTCTTTTTCACGAATAGTTTCTATTCTTTTCACAGTTTCTTGAAACAATACCCAATTTTGACTCCAAAAAATTATATCTTCTTCATTTGATAACAAAGGTTGACGTGCAGAGGAATTACCTAAGTAATAGGCATTCATCAAATGTTTACAAGCATATATAATACTTTTAATAGGATTTATTTCACTGCTCGTTTTTCTTGTGATAAAATGTTTATATAATTCATATTCGTTGTTTGCGACAATTTGCTTATCTTTTTGTTCTAGTTTGCCTTCTTGAAATTGTTGAAATTGGAAATTGTATCTTTTAATTAGCTTATCCCTATTTTCATGAGCCATCAGTACTTCTTGATTTATATTTTTAATTATTGAATTGATTGTCATGGATGTTGTATTACTCATTTCTCCAAAAGACTGACTATAATGCGAAATGGCTAAATCAAGATTTTCCAATACATTTTCAGGTTTAGATATTTCAATTTGATTTCTGGCCAAAGCCATATTCATTCCAATTGGCGCTGTGAGATAATTAGGATTAGCTCGGATAATGTTTTCCAGCATCCAAGTGCATCTTGCTACATTTATTTCATCACACTCTTTTTCTTTTTCTAACGTTTTTTTGAAGTATGTTAATGCCTTTTCATAATTTTTTTGGGCCAATAAGATATTTGCCTTATGGTTATAAGCTATTATTTTTTCATCTTGAATATTCGGGAATTTTTTAATTTGTTGGATCTGACTATTACATTCTTTTAGCGCTTCATCTAATCGGCCCATTGAATATAAGGTTAAGATACGATTATTTTTAGCGTTAAAATAATTGAAAGGATCTAATTGTCTAGTTTTCTTGTCTTTTATTACTGTATCAAAACATGTTAAAGCTTTGTCATAATTTTTTAAAGCAAAATACGCACTTCCAAGTGTACATAAATAATAGATTTTTGTATCTTTGAGTTTTGTCTCTAAAATATCGATACTTTCTTTAAACCGTCCCATTCGGAATAATGTAAACGCTTTTTTTGCATATGCTTGAGTGATTGATTCTAAAGAATATTTATTTTTTTCTACTAAATCAATTAATTGATTGCAACAATCTAGGGCGCTTGTGTATTCTTCTTCTATTTTGTATTCTTCTATTTTTTTTAGTAATTCATCATAAGATGTATATGAACTGTTTCCTCTAACCAACATTTTCACGCCCTCGTATTTGATTTTAGGGCGTGATTATAAAAAATTGTTTTGCTAAAAGTTAGGGTATTTTATACCCTATTGACTAGGGGCGGCTGTTGACAACTAAAGTTTTCTTACTAAATTTTCCGCCAATGGCGCAACATGATCTTTTGCGAATTGAGTTGCTGTAGGTATAACATAGAAAAGACATCCTGCCATAAGCATAGACGAAGGATAACCTTTGGCATAAAGTTTTCTGAAAGCTTTTTCATCACTTAATTGTTTCAGAACTTGAGGGGCCGATATTGATTTTATCGTACCATCCGGTTGAAATTTTGCTGCATTAGATTGTCGCGTATGAACCGTTTCTAGAGGGACCGCTAATAAGCTGGTTACTGATGAGCTACCCAGCGCACCAAGTAATCTTGATGTAGAAGAATCTGGGCTAAAATGCCCTGTCTCATCCATTTTTTTATGCAGGTAATGTGATAATTCTAATCCTAAAATAGTAGACGAGTTAATCGTTGCTCTAGCAGGTAATCCAAGCTTCCAAATATCAAATACATTCCATCCTTTTGGCTGCATAACTTGATATTCAGGATTACGTAATTGTTCAGCTTTTTGTTTTCTCAGTACAGAAGTATAATTTGTAAATGTAGCATCACTTACACCGAGACCTACCCCTAAACCTAGCAAAGGCAACAATCTATTTTCCTTAGTGGGGTCTGGGGCTTCCGTTTGAAACACAGCTTTTCTCGTATAAAGATTCATTGAGACGCCTACATAGTAAGCGCTCGAAATGAACAAGGCTCGAGGTGCACGTGTTATTATTCCAGTGGGGCAACCGCTAGCTTGATAAAATTGATTCCAAATTCCAAACGGAAGCGTTGATGATCCTGCCATTACCCCTACTGTACCTATAGTGGCAATTGTGCCCGCAGCTTTGATTGTTTGGTCTTGAATTGATTTATCTCTAGTTTGCATAACACACCCTCAAATTCAAAAAGAATAAAAAGTAACCTTTCACATGGTTCGAAAGTGTACCATATATGATTTAATATTGCACGCATGTAATTGAGCTGTAGTTTATGTTGCCAATATACTCGATTGTTTGGATATAATTTAAACGAAATTATGCTGCACCGACCCGAACTAGCTATGAAGCTTGCAGTGGAACACTATTGTTAAATTTAGGATAATAAAAAAATCTATAATTTCTTAAATGGAACACCTATGTCAGATCATTCAATTCGCCCTAAGTTATTGAAACTGGTTGATTATCACAATCCTGGTTTACGTAAACCTACCCAACCCGTCAAATTTCCTTTAAGCGATGAAGACAAACAAATTATCGAGAGCATGAAATATTCTATTCAAACTGCACAACTTAAAGAAGCAGATGCTCCTTGGGAGGCTGCAGTTGGTATGGCAGCAAATCAATGGGGTATTGATAAACAGATTTTTCTTTATTGTCCCGAGGGGGACGCTGCTAACCAACTTGACGTTATTATCAATCCTAGTTATGAGCCGCTGCCAGACGAAAATACTGGAAAACTTTTGAAAGATACCGAATGGGAAGGATGTTTTTCCGTGCCACTTGCAACGGGCAACATTCAACGTTATACAAAAATTCGTGCTACTTATCAAAACGAGCAAGGTGAAACCATCACACGAGATTTGAGCGGATGGTATGCGCGCGTTTGGCAGCATGAAAATGATCATTTACTTGGTCATCTTTATGATGATCCACGCACTAAAAAATGTCTTAATAAAAGAGAATTTGCTACTCTTCAGGAAGTTGATGATTTTTATGATGCAATAAGAGAAGAAAGAAAACAAAATTTACAAAGAAGTTCTGATGAAAAATAGGGTCGTAAAAGTATCTAAAACAACCAAGTCTTTGGATTCGCTATGGGTTGCTCGCGTAATAAGGATTTAAGCCCTTTTGCCAATCGTATTAACCACCAAATCACACAGATTGGCACTAAAACCATACCTATAAAAACGGTGACTAATATGCCAGAAATAGCAAAATATAAAAGCCCGATCCAAAATGTTCTAATTAAATACTGATAATGACTCTTCAAAACAACTTTGGCATCATTTTCAAATACATAGGCAAAAATTACCCCAACTATCGGTAAAATAGGTAATAGAATAGAAAACAAATACATGAGATAGATCGCGTAAGCAACTGATTTTGTTGTCTTATCATCTGCTTCTAGTTGCATATTCATACCTTTTCTCCTATTGCTTATTTTTATATTTTACCATGATTATAACTGTCCATTTAGATTACTCAGACCTCAAGAATATGTTAATCCATTGATGATGTTTTTAATAAAGGGTCGATGATAAAATAAGCATTATTTCTTCTTTTAATAAAATCATTTTCTTCTAAAAAATCGAGTGCACGTAAAACGTCGCTCCTGAAAATTCAGAATGAGCCATTGAAAAATTCGAATTTCAAAAAATGTAATCATCATTACTTCATTTTATTAAGAAATGTTCAAAGTTTGCTATCTTTCAAATTGATTGACATTATATTAATCTGCCAATAGGATTATAAACTTTATAATAAAATATTTCAATATAAGGAAAAATGTGAAGATTACAATTAAAGGCAAATCGATCGATGTTGAAATAACCGACATTGATTTACGACTCGATGATGCACATATTTTAGCAGACCCAAAAAGATTTTTTCATAAAGGTTTAATTCCACATTTTTCAGCGAAAACAGAAGATGGTAAAGAATTCAAATTTAGTGACTTAGAGGGTTCTACGGGTATTTTTGGAAAAAGGCCAGATCTCGAACCGATCGATATAGTACAAGAATTTATCAAAGCTTTTAATGCAGAAAAAGCCAAAAACTTTCCTGAAGCAAAAATTTCTTGTGAAATAGTTGATGTTGATTATGCATTACATTCTTCAACTTATCATTTTACTTTTCTATTTAACGGCAGTTATGACAAACAACCAAGCGATGTGACCGAAATAAAACAAACTGAAAAAAATGTTCATCTCACCTCGCTTGATGAGCAAAAAGGCGAAATCAAAACATTATATAAAATTTTGAAGAATATGGATGTGCTCAGTCAAGGATG
This sequence comes from Gammaproteobacteria bacterium, assembly GCA_025451335.1. Lineage (GTDB taxonomy): Bacteria > Pseudomonadota > Gammaproteobacteria > DSM-16500 > DSM-16500 > JAJPGW01. Next base: position 14,348 of record JANWKO010000270.1, on the reverse strand, counting down.
GAACCAAACCAAATTTGTCGACAAAGTTAATCAGCTTAATTCCATATCCGTCAAAGACAGCTTAGATCAGTGTAGAGAAAGATATAAAAAGTGGTCTGACAACTATTATAATTTTTTTGAGCAAGCTAGGTTGAATTATATTGAAGAACAAAAAGAACAAAAAGAACAAAAAGAACAATCATTCTTGCATCGTTGGATGTTATATGCAAGTTCATAATCTGGTAAATCGTTTCACTGAATTGGTCTCAAATCAATCAGACCACGATGTTTCCATTAATCAAAACTCGATTTTGGCGACATCGTGGTCTAACCTCAGAGCCTCTCAATAAAGCAAATCTAATTTTCTTTTTGTACCGCGTGATAATAATTCTGGCTCCGATTTTGATGGTGTTAAGACTAGGTCAGATGACTTTAAGTTAAAAAATACAAATGGGTTTTGTTTGAATTTCTCCGTTTTATCTTTTTCAGCTACGGCATGATTATAATTATCCATATACATTGCCCAAGTTACACAATCATCTTCGCTCATTAATGAAAATGGAATAGCTTCAAAAATTGCAATAGCGGCCTGGTAGTTTTTAATTGCATTATCGAGTTTTTCTTCTCGTAAGAAAAAATTAGCATAATCATTAAAAGCATAAGACAAATTGCGTTGATATACGGCAAGTATCGCTTCATCTCCATCATGTTTTGATTCACTGATATCTTTTATTGCTGAAATAGCAGATTGGTAATTACTAATCGCGTTTTCAAATAATTGTAAATCATGTTGATCCATTGCATACTGATTATGCACAAATGCTAAATTACGCTTAAATGCACTTAAGGCTTCTTGATCTTGCTCTGTAATCATTTCAGGAAATATTTTGTTAAATTCAATGATGGCTTCTTTATGATACTTGAGTGATTCTTGAGAATTATCGTGGTCGTAGCAATGAATAGCTAAGGTATTTAAAGCATGGGCGAGATTTCGCATGTGTTGAGTTAAAGCATTCTTGTCCTGAGATGTTTTAAAAGTAGTTTTTATCTGACTTAGTGTGTCTATAGCTTTTCTATAATATTCAATTGCATCAGAAAATGACTTATTATTAATTGAATCTGCAGCTAATCTACCATAGGCATGACTTAAATTCCTTAGATAAACTGTAATAGCAGCTTCATCTTTTTCAATTTTTAATTCTGGAGGGATATTGTTTTCGACAGCTAATGCCTCTTGATACTTTTTAATTGCTTCTGGCCATTGCTTTTTAGAAAAAAATTGATTCCCTTCTGTATTGATTGTTCTACTTAATGATGTGTAACCAAATTGTGTTCCAAATTTAATATTTTTTTGTTCATCATGAGACAACCCTGTTTTTATATGATCTGGATAAGATTTTATTGTAGGAAGTGATATTTGAATTTCATTATTGATTTTTTGCAATAGCGAGATAAATTCTTCTCTGTCTTCATCTTTAAATAATGATTTCAAAATATTACCATGATCAGAAAGATCTTGTTTGATCATATTAACTATTTTTATATCGACTTTACCTTCAAAATATTTTTTTTCTAATAAAATATTTAGCTTACTAATAATTGTTCTTGATTTAATATTACGAGAATTTTCTTCTAAATTTTTACTTCTTAAGCAATTCAAAATGTATTCAAAATAATTTTTTTGCAAAATTGTTAACATACCTGAAAAATATTCTTTCTTGTCATAAGAACCTTCGGTAATGCAACGATAAAATGAAATAATATCATCTTGGGTTAATTGAATTTTTACTTGCTCTGGAGTGCTTTTAATGTCGCTTCTCAACATGATGGCATCCTCCTTGAAATCTTTATAGCAGACATCTGAGATAATGAGTAAATTTCATACCCTACATAATTAGAATATCTCTATAAGCTTAAGGTTTTATTATGGCAAAATGCTCGTAAATACAAAGTGATTCAATATAGAAAAACCCTACATTTGAAAATGTAAGGTTAAAACTCATTACAACAAGGGTCATACCCTATAACAACAAGGGCCTGACCTTTTGCAACTTAGATTTGACGATAATATTCGTCAAATACGCGGACGTAATGATCTCGAAGACAGCGCAGGAGCTGCTGTTTCAGCAGGTGTCTCTTGCTTGCTATCTTTCTCTAAAATAAACTCTGATTTTCTTGTATCTTGCAGTAACTTCAATTTTTCTTTTTCCAAACACATATAAAGTTTTGCAGCTAATTCAGCATCAATTAATGCACCATGCCCAGTTTTACGTTCAGTGGTATCAATCTCATAAAATTTACATAAATCGCCTAATTTATAAGACTGCAAACCAAGTACTTCTTCTTTCTCTTCCTTCTCATTATCCTTCTTTTTCCTTCTTTTCTTTTCAACTTTTAGCAATTTTCTTGCTTCTTCTAAGGTATCAATACCAAATCGGCCAACAAATGTCTCTGTTCGATTGGCTATGCGAAGCTCGTTTTCAAGCATCGTTAAATCAAAAGGTAAATTGTGACCAATCAATTCTGCATCTTCAATAAATTTCAAAAATTCATCAGCGATTTCCTTGAACTTTGGTTTTCCTTTAACAACTTCATCCGTGATGTTATGAATACCTTGTTCTTTAAGTAGCTTGGGAATGGGTCGTTCCGGATCAATGATTTTCCTAAATGTTTTTCCTGTAGGTTTGTCATCAATTAATTCTACGCAACCAATTTCAACAACTCTATGGCCTTCACCTAGAGTCGTTTTATTAAGACCAGTGGTTTCAGTATCTATAACAATTTTTCGTTTTAGAGAAACCCTTTTATCACCTGAAATTGATAAAAGATCATTCGATTTTGCATCAGTTGTTAGCGTTTTATCTTTAATTTCTTTCTTGGTATAAAATAATAGCGATTTACTTTCGCTATCAGAATGACTTGATTCACCATTAGAAGCTGATTGTTGAGTTTTCTTTTGGCATGCTTTAACCATTTCTTGTGCGACGAAATCAAAATATTTTTGATAATCAATATGTGGTTTATTGACAGTTTGAGCATTAAAAATTAATGGAAATTCAAAATCTGGAGTTTTTATGACATATTCGATTGTAGTTGCAAGATGGGTGTCAGGAATTAACTGAGCTCTAACAGTTAAAGTAATTCCTTGGGGATATAATCTTGAAAATTCACTAATTTGCTTTTCACCAAACATCATATCTGTATTCGCAAAACTCGTTCCACCAACAAGATTATCCCTCGCTTGTGAAATTGCTCCCAATATAAAATGACCAACCAAATGTAACCATTCAAAACGAATATGTTTAATTTCCGCAAATAATTCTGTCGCTTGAGCATAATTAGTAGCGCTTCCTTTCTTTTCACTCACACCCATAACACGATTTTGTGAAATGTCTCGACGATATTTCTTTGCTTCATCTTCAGCGCGTCTTTTTTCTAATTCTTTGTAAGTAATATCTAATTTTTTGAATTTGAATTTTTTATGAATTTCTTTAATATGTTCATACTGTGGGGAATTAAAAAAATCCGTTTCGCTTGCCATCGTTAAGATCGGACTAATTTTTTTGACTTGTTCCAATTTCGGACCATTGGAAAATAATGAAAAAGAACCAAAACTCGCGACCCTGGGAAGTGTTGTATGATGTGTCGGAGTCTTAACAGCTATTGGGGACAGTTCTTCAGAAAATTCACTAATGGCTTCGATATCACGATGGCTTGGAATTTTGATTTTCAATTCGTGAGAATTTAAAGGTCTTATTGGCAGTTTATCACCGTTAACTAATATCGCGGTTTTTAATTTTTTGATTTCACCTACACTATCTATAAATATGACTTCATTCGAAGTACGATAACCAAGAATTTCTTCTTTTTTCCGTTCTGCTCGTACTTCAAGGGATGATTTACCTGAGGGATCTTTACTTGCTAATTTGACTAATCTTCTTCGTTTCGGTTCTGGTGGATTTGTTTCAGTTGATTGTTTTGTATCTTTTAGTTCTTTTTTTTCATCTTTACCATTTTCTGATTCGGCACATCTTTTTCTCTTAAGATCTTTAACATCTGACATAATTGTTTCTGACTTTTTACTATCTGACGTTTCGCGACTTTTCATAATATAATCCTTTTAAAATGCTTCCAAAAATGAATATCATTTCAGATATACATGACACAGAAATGACATTGTAATATTAAATGATAAAGAAAAAAATTATCGTAATTATTTTTGTGCTGAATTCAAGTACAAACTTATTTTTTCAGTTATTTTGTAATTTCAGCAACCTATTGTCTGAGCGATGTGGTTATGTAAGTTTAGCCTCCGTTCTTGATTCAGATTTTTCTTCCATTAAATGAATATCTGGTGAGCTTAACGAATTTTTTTTTGAAAAAAAAGTATCAGGTGATGTGATTTTTATTTTTAATTTTTTTAATGCTAATTGTGCATCCAAAGATAATTTATGACTGATTTCTATCAATTGATTAAGCGCTCTAATCATATTAAAATTTTTTACTTTTTCATCAAGATATCCGTAGCGTAGCCCTGTAAAACGTCCACCATTTTCTTCGATTACCTTTTTCACTGAAAGCAAATGCTTCTCTTTATCATCTGCCATAACGAAATGCTCGGGGAATTTTTTTAAATAATCAAACAAAGCTTTCAGACATTTTCCTTTATCCATACCGCTGCAAAATAATATTCCTTGATAATAAACGGCGGGATGATCTCCTCCTACATCCAATTCAATTCGCTTAGCATCTATAAGATCTTCTTCTGGCGAAAAATCAATACCAACTTTTCCTAGTTGTCTCAATGTCGGTCGAATAATGCTTTCGCCTCGAGCAGTAATTGGTATGATTGGAATAATGTTTTGTAGTCGCTTGATAATCCGAATAATAATCTCTTCAACTGCCTTCATTTCAGCATGATGTTGTACTGCGTGGTATAATACAATCACCAACCGACAAGCTTCTTCCTTATCGGTATGCAATTGGCATGCATATTTAATTGTATTTTCAAACCACTGATCACTGCCTAATTCTTGAGTTGATTCAATCACAGTGTTATCTAGATCAATTCCTAACCAAGTATTGTATGAAATATGCTGCAAAATATTTCTTATGTTGTGGATTGATAAAATGTTTTGATCTGTTTTTTTTTCAATCGATTTGCTGGCTGATAACATTTTATAGATTCCTTTTATGACTTTATCCTTTTTCCGAGGGTTGAGTGTAACCATACTCACTTATCAATTCAACATGAAAAAATTCCACATAACTCTAGCTATCTTTTTTAAAATGTTATATTTTCTGGTTCTGATAGGGAGATAAATAACAAGGAATATCTATGCATATCTTAACTGTAGACTATAATACTCCAACAGCTCCTCAATTATTTTGCCAATCCTTAAAAGAAACTGGTTTCGCAGTATTAAAAAATCATCCCATTTCACCAGAGTTAATTAAACAGGTGTATCATTCTTGGAGTGAATTTTTTTATTTACCTATTGAGGAAAAAAATAAATTTCTTTACAACTGGTCTACTCAAGATGGTTATTTTCCTTTTCGTTCTGAAAATGCGAAAGGTAGGAAAATCAGTGACTTAAAAGAATTTTTTCATGTCTATCCCTGGGGACAAATTCCATCAAATACTCGTGCCGCTTCATTGGAAATGTACGATTCTTTGCAATCTTTTTCTGCTGAACTCTTACAATGGATTGAAAATGATTTGCCTGAACCTGTCGCAAAAAGACTAACCATTCCGTTGAGAGAAATGATCCAAAATAGCACGCAAACCCTATTAAGGATTTTGCACTACCCTCCCTTGCAAAATAATACTGAAGATGAGGCTGTTCGTGCCGCTCCACATGAAGATATTAATTTAATTACTTTATTGCCTGCTGCTACTACACCTGGTTTAGAAGTGCTAGATAATCATGGAAATTGGCATGAAGTTAATTGTGATCCCGGAACTATCGTTGTCAATGTAGGAGATATGCTCCAATTAGCAACGGAATATTATTTTAAATCTACAACACATCGGGTTATTAATCCTGCAAATAATCTAAATAATCATTCACGGTTTTCTATGCCTTTGTTTTTGCATCCACGCAAGGAAGTTATGCTAACCGAACGTGTTACTGCAATCGATTATTTGCATGAACGTTTACGCGCAATTGGAGTATATTGAACGTCAGTTGAGCCCATCTCTGTCAATGCAATACGTTTTCCATTAATTGGTTGAGCTGAGCCAAGAATAAAATCAAGTATCTTGAAATAGGAACTAAAAAAATAATTTGGATAGACATGGTGCAAAGCATGATAATATTTTGTTACTAAGAATCCACCAAGGTAGGAAGGAAGAATAGAATACGATTTGTGCCGCGCATCTATACCGCGGTTATAAGTGGCATTGGTAAAAATAATTGTTTCAAAAATAATTGCTATCCAGACTGATATATGCGATAGAAAAAGAAAACAAGCAGAAATAGCACTAATTTTTATTCCATATTCGATTAAAAGATGTTGATAAAAATTTTTTTTTACCCACTCACGATCAATTTTTAGTTGAGAATTTAAAAAACGATGATGAGCTGTATGTAATGATCCAATACTACGCAAAAATTTATGTTTAGATTTTAATAAAAGATGAAAAAAATAATGGAACACATCAAATACGATTGTTCCTATAAGAAATGCAAAGATTGCTTGGAAAGCTATACTGCAAATGTAAAACATCATGCCTCAAAAAATAGCATGAGCTAAAAGCGCAAAAAAAATTAATGTGCGTCCTTGCTCATTATTATTAAACTTTAATATACGGACTGTTGACTAGCCCTAATCTGAAAATTTTATCAGAGTATTTTCCAACATTATCTCATTAGTATAATGTTTCAACTCACTGTTCAAAATCTGCAATTTAACAGGATCTGGAATAATTGTTTTACTTTGTCGAACATCAAACCCTATAAAAGCATAAGGTAAACCATTTCCACCTAAAAATGAAGGTTTATCTACAATGTGAAAATGCAAATGTGGTTCCGTAGAATTACCAGAATTACCTATTTTGCCTAAAACTTGTCCTGTACTTACCTTGTCACCTTTCTTAACCTTCAAAGACCCTGGAATAAGGTGCGCATAAAATGCATAAGAACCATTTCCAATATCAACAACAACATGATTTCCACCAATTGTTTCCATAGTCATTTCAACTGCTCTTTTAGTTGTGTGTGGAACATTTTCTGGTATCCCATCTTTTACTCTTACTACTGTACCAACTGCAACGGATAGAATATCTTTGCCATAACATAAATAACTTTTATTTTTCTTTTCATTGCCAGCGTAGGAGGTACCATTCTTATCAATTTGAATAAAATCTATCGCATATCGTTGTGCAAAATAATCATGTCCATTAACTACCAAATTAGCCGCACGATGAAATGAAGTATTAGAAGGACCACCACCAGCGAACCAAAAATCGCCTTTTAAAGGAGGTTGTATTACAACTGGTGCGATTTTTTCAATTTTGATTGGATCGGTCATGAAATTTAAATCCATATGTTCGCCATGTATTTTACCTTCGAAACTAAATTTATGGATTAGTGCATCTGAAATTTCTGGTTCAGTTTCATATTGCAACCAAACAAAAATCATTTTCGTGATCCCTGGTTGAAAAATAAATGGATTTTCTTCTGAATCCGTTCCACCAATAGGATGAATTAATGCTTCTAAATCTTTATCGACATAATTAAAGATAGCATCCTTTTCTTCTGGCCCACTCACTTCAAACGCTTTTAAAGTAACTGGTGTAGTATGAAAATTAGTGATGTATAGCTCGTATACTAAATAAAATTTACCTAAAGCGACCAGCGGGGTCGGTACTTGCAAAATTTCCACCGATATTTGCGGTGGAAATGGTGGATTGGTTTTATTAGCGTAAGTTGTGGATGCATAACACAGAAAAAAAGAAATGGATATTATAGATATAAGTTGTTTAAGCATTCCATGCAGCCTTTAAAAAGTTGATCATACTTTACACGATATCAATAATCCACTTTTATTTTCAAATTTAAATTCTATCCCTCTCATTTGATATTCGACTATTTCTAAATTGGACAGGTTCCTAGTGTTCCAAATGTTCCAAATGTTCCTGACTCACATCAACAATTATATGCAATTTTTTTAGCGAATCTGCTCCTAATAGCATTGGATATTGAAAATCACTTCGGTCAATTAAATTCACTAAAATAAACTGCTTTTGATTTCCTATAAGAATGGGTAAAGCGACAACAGGTCGTAAACTATATTTTTGTTTTTGCGATTCTTCTTTGCGATTCAATATTTTCATATATCTAACCAATGGTTTCTCAAAGATATATTTTTTCTGCGTATTAGGTTCGACAAATGTAAATTTGATATATATTTTGTTATTTTTTTTCTGAGGCTCAATCCGAGTTGCTGACAGCGATGACATAGCAGCACCAGTATCTAATTTTGCTGCAATTGAAATATTTTCATCAATTAGAGTGATATTTTCCACGCGACCTAATAGTTGTTTACCATAGCAGGATAGCGAAGAATTTGCATCCAAAGAAAAAGTAGAGTTTGTACCGAGTAAAAAAAATATGAAAATGCTTATGATAAATTTTTTCATAAGAACCAGCGAAGATGATGTGCCAATCAAACCATACCTCTAGGAAGTCTGCATTCCTAAAGGTATGTGAAAAATTTATCCAGACTATTTGTCTCTTTCATGATCCTTTTCGCGCATTTTAGCACCGGTTTTAATTACATCCGTTGCTTTTGCACTAACTTCCTGGAACATGTCTATCCAGATTTTATTAGCTTGGGTAATTGCATCTAAGCCAATAGTGCATGCTTTTTGTGCATATTTGCTAACTTCAGTAGATGCTTTATTTAACAATTCTGTTTGTGCTGCCAAAAAGTCTTCTGGCTTTTTAGCTTGAGCTATTTTGTCAAACACGCCTGTATTTGTTAAGTTATTCAAAGTATTGATATTTAATTCAACCATATCAATCATAGGCTTGCTAACTGTTTGACAAAGCTTGCTCCAGTTTTCAGCAAATTGGTTTTGCATATGAAGGTCTCCTTTTTGTGCACTGCACCATTACAATTTCAGTCTAATACGGATATCTTTTGTAGTCAAGTGGCTTTAGAGCGGAATCATAGGTTTCAACCTATTTTCGACAGTTGAACCCGTAACGAGAGGGCTTAATGTGTTGAAGATTGTCATTCATATAGCTGACTGACATCGGCGCCAACTGCATCTATCCTATAACGAACATACGAGTGAACCGCTTCATAGAGCGATAAAACAGCGTTAGTTGCTTAAATAAATGATGGTAACAAATACCATTCAATGCATATAAGTTCATAAGACATCAAAATTTCTCTAAATGATATTTTTTAACAAGTATTTGAATTTCGGATAATTTGCAAATATCACTATTTTTAGGCTTCATACACATATCTCTAAGCAGATATGCAAAGAAAAGTGGATTATGTTCCTTATTTTTTTCTTTTTGCTGAAATTTTTCCACTTCCTCATTACCGATTGTAATCACATTAAATCCAGCCTTATTATTTTTTAATACATCCACTCCAGATGGACTGATATGATTAAAACTCACATCCAAGGTTAGTAGGTTGGTTGCGTCTCTAGATAAAGAAGCAAATGCGGTAGCGCCTGGATCCTTGATGGAATTCTTAGACAGATTGAGATACTCAAGTTTTTTATTAGCAGCTAAGTTTTTCGCACCGTCATCATCAATATTATTATTCGACAAGCTAAGATCCGTAATAGTACTATTCTTTGTTAATATGGATGCTCCTACTGAACCGATTGAATTATTATCTAGATGTAAATACTGAATAGTTTTATTATTTACAAATCTGTCGAGCTTTTGATCGCTTATAGAATTCGGTGGAAAACTCTTACGAACGTTGTGATTCAACCTCTAATGAAATTATCAAAGCCTGTTAAAATAAATGAAGCCACAAAACTTTTGTGGCTTGTTATAGAAAAATTATTTTAATGACGATTTTTTTGGTATAAAAAAGATTTTTTTATACCGGAATCAGAAACATCGATAAACTTATTCATTTCAACCGTTGTCATTTCTCCCGCCCAATAAAGACGTAGTGGTGAAGTCATTATCGCATCCCCAGCATCTTTAACTACACCGAGTAGTATTATGTTCGGTTGGATTGAAAATCCCAATTGTTGCAAACAAAGTGTTTGAGTTGTATGTAGTACATCCTTTTTTGAATCCCATTTAAAAAATGTTCTTTCAGGGTGTTCTTTAGCTAAAAGCTCAAATTTTTTCATGAATAATTCAGAGTCTTGATTGTCGCTCGTATAAGCAGCTATAACGGGAATATCATCAGCACTATTGAGAATTTGCTGTCTGCAATGATCGGGATTAAACGCATCTAATTCAATAACATCAGCATAAGTATAGCTAGAAATTGCAACAGCACATAAGCATAACGCAATTTTTTTAAACATTCTCATAAAACTACCTCTAATTAATAAAAATTGCCTAAATTAAATCATATAAATTTTTTTCTTGCTAGATTAATTTATATTAACAAATCCAAGCTGGTTCGAGTATTAGCAAAGAAGGGACGGTGAAACCAGCTTCATTTAATTCCACTTTTTTATATCCAGATGCTTTTCAGTCTTTTATTGCATAATCAGCTTTTTTTTTGCCTTTCGCTGTAAAATTAGTTGCCTTTAATTCCTTTGTTAAATTACCCATGATATTTTTAATAATGGGAGATCAGACACGGTTATACACAAAAAGTTGACGGGCAAGATAAACTGGTTTAATCAAATTAAGTTAGAACAATATCTCGCGGGTGAGACATTCGAAGCTGCGCAAAAGAAATTAAAAATCGCAACTTTGCGAAGATGAAAGTAATTTAGTTGAATTATCTAGAACCTATACCCATCAAAACACGCGTTGCTTTGTCAACGGTCATTTTGGAACCGGCATGGGAACAATTTCGCGACCTGAAACTTCGGAAAGAGCAGCATGTAGAATGTTCCAACTTTGGTAGTTGACCTGGTCCAGAGTATAGGGTGCTGGGTTGCTGTTTACAACGGGCATCTCCAACGGCCTATGCATTTGGACACCATTAATTTTCCCGGCCAGGAGAATGACCGGATGGTAAGAAAACAGGATCACTTTACCTTGTGCCAAATTGAACTCGAAGATGGTCGGCTTGCCATCACCAAGGTCGCTACCAGAGATATTCTTGGGCTTAACGGCCCTGGCCCACACTTTGTAGCCTTGTGGTTCCCTCCCTGCGGGAATTTCAAAAAATGGCCCACCATAATAGAAAAGCATCGTGTTTTCTGGCATGCCAATACGCTTCATAACATCTAGTTGCGTGTCTATTTTGACTGAGGATAATCCAGTGGCAGCAGTATATTTCCCTTTGACTTTCCAAGGAGCCCACCCCAGTGGTCCGATAGCCCGACCCGGGAGGAGGTTCGGACCCTGCAAGTTGAAGTATGCAGTATAATCTTGAGCAAGATTGGAAATGCCAGCTGCATCACTAGATTCTTCAGCCCAATCCATATTTTGCGACGCAAAATACGATCCTGCACAGAACCCCACGTAGTTCCCACCGGCCTGGATAAACTGCTCGATATTCTTCTGACCAGTCGCATTCAATTGGTTGCGGCGGGCCGCCGAATAGCCGCCTGGCATGATCAAACCTTTATAAGACAACTTGCCATCAGCCCCAATAAGGCCTTGGCTATTGATTTCTTTAAAACCAACAATTTCGTAACTCCACTGATAGAACTCGAGCATTTTTTGCAATACGGCAACTTCTGGTTTCCAAACCCCATCCGCTTCGAAAGCCAGCTGCGGATCATAGATGGCAAAATCTGCGCGGGTTGCTGCCTGAGCAACAAAGAAACCCAGTGTTTGAATTACTAGAAAAAAGGAAATTACGAGGTTTTGGACTTTCATAAATTCCTTCACATTGTTTGATTTTGGTATCGCATAAGATATGCCACAAAATGAAACTCAATTAAGGTACTAGACAGATTCGTCCATATATGCAACACAACGATAGTATCTAACTGATAAATTGAATTTTTCATTATTAACATCTTTTAGCTTTCGTCAGCGGCATACGTTGCTGACAGGACACGTTTAACTGCCGAATTTAGGTTTTATGCCTAACCTTATTTCAATTTTATGCATAATTTTTTGTGCTCTATTAGGCAAAATAATTTCTAAAGCTTCCAGTACTTCTTTGACCGTATGCATTGTTTGATGGCGCGCATGCTTTGTTTTCAAGATTTGTGCTAAAGACCGCAAAGCTAATGGCGTATCATATTCAACGATTATAGTTTGTGTTTGAACTATTGAACGCATTTCATCATCTTCTATGTCTTTAAACGGTTGGCTCATGCGTAATGTTTTTATACCCGTCGAAATGTGCGAACCTTTTGTTAAACCTTCTGCTTTAATTAAAAGTAGTAAAATACGAATAATAGCTTCAGGCACCCCTCCATCTTCAATTGTCGACATGATTTGCTGATCCAAACCACCGCTTTGTTTCCCCACACCTTTTTTTAATAAAGCTTCTCGGAAGGGAAGATCTTTCGGCAACATGACATCAATAGCACCATAGATGAAATAAAATAATAATTCAGCATTTGAATCACGAATATCACGATAATAGTCTAAAAATGTCATTGCTAAATCAGAAAACATACTTTGCAAATTAAGCAAAGGATTTCTTTCATCAATTTTAACTCGACTATTACGCGCCACTGGCGCTAAAACCGTGAAATACCATAGCAAAGGATTCATATCACTCATTAAATAGCGGCTCATCCGTAGTGGATGTAACTCACGAAAAACTTCTGCCAAATAATCATTTGCAAACCAACGAATTTTAGGTCCGACAAAAAAATCATAGGCGGTAACATTAAAATCAGAAATGATGCGAGCAATATTAAAGAATTTTTCATCTTTTTTTGTTTGGTCGGCTATACCACTCATCGCCAAAATATCATCTATCGTTCGTTCTTCTAAAAAAATGCTATATTTGGAAGAACTCATTTTAGTGGATTTGTTTTCTTCAATTATCATTTCATAGAGACCAGGCGGTAAACTTTCCACGTAATTCAACAAATCGACTATTTGATGATGTTCTTTTTTAGCGATCTTGCCTGATACAAAAATACCTAAATGGCCAATATCTTGATGTACGAGATAGACAATTACTTGTCTAGCCAGTTTGAGTTCTAATACATTGGGATAAATATCGGATATCCAATTCAAAGCTTGTTGCGGCGGTGTAATATTATCCCCTTGCGAACAAAAAATAATAATGGGTAAGCGAATTTTGCGTAAATCTATCTTGCTATTTGCATCTAAGGGAATATTGCCATGTGCTAATTTATTTCCTATAAAAAGATTATCCACAATACTACGCATTTCACGAGCATTTAATAAAGAAAATCCTCCCCACCATCGTTCAAATTCTAAAAAACGTTTTTCTTCGTAGTCGACTTTAGAAAATAAATGATAATATTTTTCCCAATAAGTATTGGCTGGATTAAGCGCTTCAAAATTCATTACTAAATTAGCCCCATCAAATTTACCATTACCTAAATCACCAGCATATTGTGCGAGCCAACTTCCACCTAACAAACCTCCGGAATAACGCATCGGATTTTTGCCATTCACACCTGCCCAATATGCAAGTGGCGCACCATTGATTACTACTACACCTGCAACATTAGGATGCGCAGCTGCTAACGCCATTGCAGCCCATCCTCCTTGGCAATTACCGATGATGCACGGTTTTTCGCTATTCGGATGACGTTTTGCAACGACGCGTAAAAATTTTTCTTCTGCAATAGTGATATCATGAATAGTTTGCTCAGGTTCAGGTACAGGAAAAAAAATGACAAAATAAACAGGATGCCCTGCCCGCAATGCAATACCTACTTGAGAATCATCTTTAAAACCACCAATACCCGATCCATGTCCTGCTCGTGGATCAACAATTACATATGGACGTTTATTTTTATCAATCTTGATCCCCTTTGGAGGTCTTATTCTGACTAATGCATAATTAACTGGGCGTTTAAACGTTCTTCCATCCATGATCATTTTGTATTTAAAAATAAGTACGGGTGGTTGTCCCGCAGCAACGTGATCAAGATACTGATTACCTCGTTTGCGAATCACATCCCAAAATATAATACTTCTTTGCAAAAAATCGATCGTATATTCCAAAAAAGCAGTAGAGAATTCCGTTGGATTTTCCGTCAGAACTGAAAATTGCGCTAGATATAATTTTGCTGCATTTTGATAAGTGAG
>JANWKO010000269.1 GCA_025451335.1 Gammaproteobacteria bacterium | reverse complement strand
TGGCGTGTGACAAACCGAGTTGCTTTTTTGGGGGAAGGCAAGGTATTGTGTATCGATAGCATGGCGAATTTGGTAAAAAATCCACATCCATCGATACAAAAGTTTTTTAAAGGCCCACGTGGTCGTGTAGCGACACAACTTTATGAGTAACATGGGACGGAAACCATGGAAACTAATGTAAATTATACTATCGTAGGTGCATTTGTTATTTCTTTGACAGCATTGATAATCTTTTTCATTATCTGGTTATCAGCGGGCATTTCTTGGCAAAAATATACAACTTATAAAGTTTACATGAAGGAAGCTGTAAGTGGTTTAAGTATCGATGCACCGGTTGAATATAATGGGGTGAATGTCGGTCAAGTCAAAAGTATTAAAATCAATAATAAAAATCCTCAACTCGTAGAGTTGTTACTTAACATAAAAAAAGACGCTCCCATTACTGAAGGTACTCGGGCAAAACTCGATTTAAGATCTATCGCTGGGGTCACTTTTATTTCTTTAGAAGATAAAGGAAAAAATATGACACCCCTGAAAGTTCAGCCAGGACAAACCTATCCGGTTATCAGTACAACTCCTTCAATACTTGTACGATTGGATACTGCATTAACGCAAATTAATGCAAGTTTTAGTAGAATTAGTATTTCGATACAATCCTTGCTTGATAAACAAAATTTAAATTCAATCAAACAAATATTGGTAAATTTGCATAAAGCCAGCGCACAGTTTGAGCCTTTATTAAAATCCAGCGAAGGCTCGATGAGTATCATTCAAAAAGAAACATTGCCTGGGGCTAATCAAACGATTTCACATTTAAATGAAATAACGAACGACTTGTCAGATGTCACAACAGAAATAAAAGCGAATCCATCAGTGTTGATTCGAGGTAAGAAAGAACAGCCATTAGGACCAGGAGAAAATTAATGGTTACTTTTATGCGAATGAGTTTTGTTTTCACCTTGATAATGTTTTTGTGTAGCTGTTCTATATTTTCAGGTGTTAAGACCGGACCCACAAAAACATATGTCATAAATACAGTACCTTCCGTATCCAAAAAAATTAATACCGGAAAAACGTTACTTGTTTCAACCATGGACGCTGAGCCTGTTTACAATTCTTCGCAAATGGCTTATACAGAACATCCTTATCAAATAGCCTATTTTTCAAAAAATGGTTGGGCAGTACCGCCTGCACAAATGTTGCAAACTCTTCTACAACAAACTTTACAAAACACACACCATTTTCATGCGGTAATTTCTTCTTCGGGGCAACATTATGATTATGTTTTGAATACCCAATTAATAGAATTAAAACAGGTGTTTTTCCAATGTACGAGTGAAATTCATTTAAAAATTCGCGCGCAACTCGTCGATGCTTCGGATTTGCGAGTGATAGCAACAAAAGAATTTTTTGTAATTGAATCTGCTCCGCAACGAAATCCTTATGGCGGTGTAATCGCTGCAAATAAAGCGACGGGTATTATATTGCGAGAAATAACGCAGTTTTGTTTGCGACATATATAGGTTTGCTCTATCACCGAGCAGCGCCCAGCTACTAGTTGTAAATGAGCAGATTTAGGATAATATCGATTTTTTAGAACATCATAATTATGATCACTCTACGAAATGTAACACTACGCCGTGGCCAACATATTTTACTACAAGATGTGAATTGGACAATTTACCATAAACAACATATTGGTATCATTGGAGCCAATGGATCTGGTAAATCCAGCTTATTTGCCATGCTTCTCAATGAACTACAATCTGATCTAGGGGATATTGATTTTCCGCGACAGTTAAAATTAGCCCATGTCGCACAAGAATTTCCAGAAACGCAAAAAACAGCACTAGATTATGTGCTTGATGGCGATACAGAGTTGCGTACTTTGCAACAAGCTTTGTCTGAAGCCGAACAAAAAAATGCTGGTGAACATATTGCGGAACTTCACGCACGTCTGGGTGAAATCGATGCGTATTCTGCCGAAGCGCGCGCAGCACAGTTGTTAAGTGGTTTAGGTTTTAGCCATCAAGAACAGCAACAAGCGATGAGTTCTTTTTCGGGCGGTTGGCGCGTGCGCTTAAACCTTGCTAAAGCGTTAATGGCACGTTCGGATATATTATTGCTTGACGAACCCACTAATCATTTAGACCTTGATGCGGTGATTTGGTTAGAAAATTGGTTGATGAAATATCCAGGTACTTTATTATTAATTTCACATGATCGCGATTTTTTGGATCAAGTGGTTGACCATATCGCTCATTTATCTCAACAACATTTAAAACTATATGTTGGAAATTATTCTTCATTTGAAAAACAACAAGCTGAACAAATTCTTATTCAACAAGCCACTTATGAAAAACAACAAAAACAAGTTGCCCATTTGCAAAGTTTTATCGATCGTTTTCGTTATAAAGCCACGAAAGCACGTCAAGCACAAAGTCGTATCAAAGCATTAGAACGTATGGAATTAGTGAGCGCAGTGCAATTGGATTCTCCATTTCAATTTCACTTCAAAGAGCCTGGTAAATGTCCCAATCCTTTAATTTCTTTAGAAAATGCCAGGATTGCCTATGGCGACAAAACTATTCTGCAAAATTTAAATTTGACTATTACACCAAAAGATAGATTTGCTTTTTTGGGACCAAATGGTGCTGGCAAATCAAGTTTGATTAAGTTGCTAGCGGGCGAATTCGAAGTTGCTTCTGGCAAATGCATTAGAGGAGAGGGCTTAAAAATAGGGTATTTTGCACAACATCAAATAGATCATTTGACTCTAATTGAAACGCCTTTAGAACATTTGCGTCGCTTAGCTAAACAAACAAATGATCAAGAATTAAGAACATTTCTTGGCAGTTTTGGGTTTTCTGGCAATAGAGTTTTAGAGCCTGTTCAGCATTTTTCAGGTGGAGAAAAATCTCGACTTGCTTTGGCGTTGTTAGTTTGGCAACAACCGAATTTATTATTAATGGATGAACCGACCAATCATTTAGATTTAGATATGCGACATGCGTTGAGTATGGCGCTACAAGAATATCAAGGTGCTATGATTATTGTATCTCACGATCGTTTTTTATTGCGCACTACAGTGGATCAATTATTGTTGGTTGCTGATGGAAAATTAAATGATTTTGCAGGAGACCTCCAAGATTATGAAATCTGGTTATCTGAATTTCGACGTAAAACAGAGAATATCGTTGAACTTGAAAAACTGGATGTCTCGCGTAAAACACAGCGCCAATTGGACGCGAAATATCGTGAAATGAGACGTCCATTAGTGCAACGAATAAAAAAACTTGAAGAAGAATTAAATCAATTACAGAAAAAAGCAAATGAGATTGAGTTGGTCTTGTCAGATTCGGAAATTTACAATGAAGCAAATAAGAAGAAATTACAAGACTATTTGCTAGAACAAGCAAACATCAAAAAATTATTACAATCCACAGAAAATGATTGGCTTGAGGCATGCGAGTTGCTAGAGAATTTTTAAGGCCAATGGAGGCTTCTATTTAAATTAATCATTCTCATTGGCCAAGTAATGTTTCTGAAATCGGTGCAGGCATGGCTGATGCGGCACTATTGATCAAGTGTAATAATGCACCGAGTGTGACTGTTAGATTCGCGATGAAAATATTTAAATTTAAGCGTCGTAAAGCCCCTTCAAAATTCCAAAAATCATGAAAAATGAGAATGCTGATGAGAGTAAATGGTATCAATGATAATGCGGCGATTTTGACATAAAAACCTAACATAATCATGAAGCCTGCAAGGACTTGCCAAGTAATACCTATAGACATGAATAAAAAAGGAAGAGGAATGCGTTTTTTTGTCATGATTTCGACGAAAGGAACCCAGTGATAAATATTCCAAAAGCCAAAAAAAACAAAATAAAATCCAATTAGAGTTTGTCCTATTGTTACATATAATGAATTTTCCATTTTCTTTTATCCCTTTTATCATTGCCATATTTTAGTTAAATTCAATAACATACGTGAGGGCTGCCCTTACATTCATCATAACTTGATAATAAAAAGTTTAATAGATTACTTAAAAAATAATTATCCTAAATTCGACAGTTGAGCTCGTTGCAACAGGAATTCGAGACCTTTCTGGAGCTGTTTTAATAAATATTATACTAAACAAGATCCGGTGTGCTAAAATGCGGCAATTAAAATTTGTACGAAACGAGGTATACGATATGGCGTTGCGCAGAATATTTTCAGCAAATGACTCAAAGTTTATTAAAGATGTTGTTCAATCGGCCAAACAACTTGATGAAGGTTTAGATATTTTAATAAAATCAGGGTTAGATATTACAGTTTATAGTTCACTCTTATTCCATCATATCCAATTTGCTTGTGGAATTGCCAAAGGATTATCTGCTTTAAAAAAAGCAGGGCTTCTCGAACCCGAAAACGTAAAGCTCTTAACAAAACATGCCGATTATGCTGAGTCTATCGCCAGGGGATTGGATTTATTAAATGGCGAAAATCTTGCGACGAAAGAAAATTTCCTGACTTTAATCTGGTATAGACGCAATCTTAGCCACTGGAAAATGGGCAATAGTATTTTAAACCAGCTTTCCCAAAAAATTGCCCAGAAAAGAAAGTACGGATATCTGGTTAATCAAAATACATTCAATGAAATCATTAATCATATAAACGGGCTGGGAGTATATAAAATTCACGATATGCAAAAATATTTAACAAGTGGCTCAGGAGAACAAAGACAAAAAGCGGAAAAAAGTGAAATTGAGTTAACATCAATTTCGAAAATTCAGAGTCCCTAGTCAATATCATTCGTTTAATGGTGGTAAACATAGATGTTAAATGCAATCTAATCTATTTGAATACATTAATATGTTGTTAAGATTGAAATTTTAAGTGATTTTTGTTATGATATTGTTCAAAATTTCACAGGACAATACCATGCGTAAATTAATTCTAGCTTTACTGATAGGCATTTTTTCTTTTAGTTTTCTCGTCTTAGATGCAGAAGCCAAGCGTTTTGGTGGTGGCAAAAGTTTTGGCATGTCTCGCCAATCCAGTAGTTTTTCCCGTCCTACCCCTGCCGGGTCAGCTGGAACAGCTGCGGCCGCAGCTGCAAAGCCTGCTTCAACAGCTAGCAAATGGTTAGGACCTTTGGCTGGATTAGCAGTTGGTGGTTTATTAGCTTCTCTATTTATGGGGCATGGATTTGGAACCGGCATTATGTCTTGGTTGCTAATCGGCGGATTAATCTTTTTAGTTTGGCAATTTATTAGAAGCAGAATGCAGCCAGCTGTTCGTACCACGCAAAATATGAGTTATCAACAAACGCATTCTACGTCCAATCTTGGTTCAAACAATACTTTCAATGACAAACCCTTTGCTTCAGCCAATACACAATCGTATGTCAATTCAGCATCATCAGCATCAAATGCCGCAACATCAAATGATAAGCCTTTTGCTTCTCTAGCGAAGAGTTATGGTAGTGAAGAAGTTCAAGATCAACGTCTTGCACAATTTAATGAAACAGAATTTTTACGTCATGCGAAATCTATGTTTATACGCTTACAAGCGGCTTTTGACAGTAAAAATTTAGCTGATTTGCGTGAATTTACTTCACCAGAAGTATTTGCTGAAATTCAATTGCAATTGCAAGAACGTGGTGAAGCGTCCAATCAAACAGATGTCGTTTCAATCGATGCCAGTTTATTAGATTTGACGACTGAGTCACATATGTTAGTTGCGAGTGTAGAATTTACTGGTTTAGTTCGTGAAGAACACGGTGTAGAGCCTACTAATGTCAAAGAAATCTGGCATTTTCAGAAGTTTGATGTGAGACCAGGTTGGGTTGTTGCTGGTATTCAACAGGCGTAAAATCGATACGTTTTTACCCGGGTCCTGTTGAATGTCTGCTATGCTGACATTCAACAGTCGATCTTCTGCTTTCATTTTTCGCCGATGTCTTTTTATTGATATCGGCGTTATATTTTCTTTAACTGTTTATCAAATTACTGTCAGTTTACAATAAATTATGTCAAATTTAATTACCTTAGATAGTGTTTTTCTCGCATTTGGTTTAGATACTTTATTGGATAATGCGAAGTTGCAAATCGCTAAAGGTGAACGTGTCTGTTTAATTGGTAGAAATGGTGCAGGGAAATCTTCATTATTAAAAATAATTGAAGGTTCACAGTTACCTGATGGTGGATCGGTTTGGCGCAAACCTAATTTAAGATTGGCGCGACTTGAACAAGAATTACCTCAACACGCAGTTGGTACGGTATATGAATTTGTTTCGGAAGGGCTAGCTGAAACGGGTAAGCTTTTATCTGAATATCACTTACTAACGCAAAGATTGGCTCAGAAAGGAGAAGCTAATGCCTTAGTAGATAAAGAATTAGAAAAATTAGAGAGCTTGCAACATGCAATCGATGCAAAACAAGGTTGGCAGTTTGAACAAACCATTAATAATATTTTAAATCGTTTAGCTCTTGATCCAGATAAACCTGTTGCAGATCTTTCAGGTGGTTGGCAACGGAGGGTCGCTCTTGCAAAAGCCCTTGTGATAAATCCTGAATTATTATTATTAGATGAACCTACCAATCATTTAGATATTGAAGCGATTCAATGGCTTGAAGAGCAATTGGTGAATACCAATATTGGTTTGCTATTTATTACTCATGATCGTGCACTTTTGCAGCGTGTAGCTACTCGAATTATCGAATTAGATCGAGGGCAATTAACATCTTGGCCTGGGGATTATGAAAATTTTTTACGTCGCAAAGAAGAAATGCTTCACGCAGAAGCAAAACAAAATACAGAATTCGATAAGAAATTAGCCCAAGAAGAACGTTGGATTCGTCAAGGTATAAAAGCTCGTCGCACACGTAATGAAGGTAGAGTCCGAGCTTTAGAATCCATGCGGTTAGAGCGTTCCAAGCGACGAGAACTGCAGGGCAAAGCAACGTTCGCTTTGAACGAAGTCCAAAAATCAGGACAGTTAGTGGTTGAGGCAAAAAATATTACCCAGTGTTTTGGTGATAAAATTATTATTAAAGATTTTTCCTTGCGTATCATGCGTGGCGACAGAATTGGTTTAATTGGTCCGAATGGAATTGGAAAAAGTACTTTATTAAATATTTTACTAGGTAAGCTTTCTCCTCAACATGGTAGCATTACGCTCGGTACTAAATTACAAATTGCTTATTTTGATCAATTACGCCAAGCTTTGGATTTAGAAAAAACAGTTGTTGAGAATGTTGTAGAGGGTAGTGACTTCATCGAAATTAATGGCAGTAGACGTCATGTGATGAGTTATTTAAGTGATTTTTTATTTACGCCGCAACGTGCGCGTACGCCCGTAAAGGCATTGTCAGGAGGAGAATGTAATCGACTGTTACTAGCACGTTTATTTAGTAAACCAGCAAATTTATTAGTTTTAGACGAACCAACTAATGATTTAGACATTGAAACATTAGAGTTATTAGAAGAGCTCATCAGCCAATATCCAGGAACATTATTGCTAGTAT
>JANWKO010000268.1 GCA_025451335.1 Gammaproteobacteria bacterium | reverse complement strand
TTAAAACTCGTAGCGGCCAAGTTATTTTCCACGATTTTGACTTATAAATATTACTAATATGATCATCCATATTATTAATACGATCATGCAAACTATCTATTGTTTCTTGGTTTATCTTATAATTATTATTAATTTGATTTTGCAAATTATTTATTGTTTTTTCAAGAGTTAATAAATCTTCGCGCATTGCTGCAACGGCAAATATATGCTCCATTAAATCACCAGAAACTTTTTTAAGTACCATTTGCGAAAGCTTATCGCATTCAATTTGCGACTGGGCTATATCCAGCCATTCACGCATTTCTAGTGCGATCATTTTTTTTGAAGATTCATCACGCAAAGTCGCTGGAAATTTCATCGAAGTGATAGACATTCGTGTGCCGAACTTTAAACCTTTTTGCGCATAAAATTTTTTCCACATATGTAAAGCTGTATCCATATCATCTGGCGCAGGTGACCATCCAATGGGTAAATTACGATAAGCTTCCAATCGATATCCAGTAACGCTAAGTCCACATATACTAAATCGTTTATTTTCAGGTGCTGATAATTTATCAAAAATAAATGAGTTATCTAAATGTCCTGGAACACACAAGACCTGATCACTATCCTTATAAGCGTGAATGACATGACCAAAATCAACTTCCTGAAGCAAAATATCCATCTCACGCAAGTGATTTGGAAACCATATATCATCATCTTGGATATGAGCTATAAATTTCCCTTTTGCTTCCAACAATGCAGTATGACGGTGAGTTTCGCCAAAACGTTGACCTTTTTCAAAAACAAAAACTCTTATACGAGAATCACGTTGTGCAAATTCTTTTGCACAGACGATAGTTTCTATTGGAGCCCCATCGCAAATAATAAATAATTCAAACGATTTTTCTGTTTGTCTCAATACGGATTCAATTGAATAGGGTAAAAAAGTCGGATCTCTATGCAGAGGTAATATAATTGTAAATTTTAATGGTTCCGAATTTGTCACAGTGACTTAACCATTCATTTTAAAATGATTATACTAACTTGAATAAGTTGGATTGTCATTATTTTAAATATTATCGGATCAACACAATCAGGAAAATTACATCGGAAACTTTATCCACAGTTTCTGTGGATAACCCACTCAAAAAGATGTTGAAAACATCGATCAATGCCCATCAATGCTCAAAAAACTAAGTTGATCAATTGCCTGTCTAAGTGGCATTGTCAAAAAAATTTGCCAGACTAGTTGGATAACGAATTAAAATTTCTTTTTCTTTCTTTGATAATCCTTTAATATGCTTTTCGGTTCTCATCGCCAAAGATTTATCGTCTTTAATTTCCCAACTTTGCGCAATACGAATGGGTTTAAAACTACGAGTATATTTACACTTTGCAGTCCCCTTCTTATGCTCTTCAAAGCGACGGGCTAGATCTGTCGTTATCCCAGTATAATAACTGCCGTTAATACATTCTAAAATATACACATAATAATTATGGGCTTTTTTTCTAGTCATATCGTGATTATCTGCAGAGGTTTTAAATCAAGTCTATTAATTTCCCATTTGTATGTCTGAGCCTGTGACTAATGTCCTTAATTAACTTTATAGTTATCATCAAAGCCAAACTAGCCGTTTCTTCTGTCAACAGAGCGAAATTTTTTTTATCCATAATTAGAAACTTCGCTTCTTGATCTACAACAATACTTGCGGAACAAGCACCACCATCAAAAAATGACATTTCACCAAAAACTTTTCCCGGTTTGAGCAGTTGCAAAGGTTTTTCTTTCTCTGCGAAATCCATTTTTACTACTTTTACTGATCCTTCGCAGATAAGTGCGAAGAAATTATTAGTATGCCCTTCTTGAAGAATCGTTGTGTCAGCCTTTCCTTCGTATACTCCAAAATAACTTGAAATAACATCCAGTTGTCGAGAGGAAAAATCCTCACCCCAATGGATTTTTTCTAGAATATTCTTGGAGGAAACTTGGGGTAAATATGTTAAACCTGGTATTTTTATAAATTCCATTTAAAAAATCCTTGTACAAAAAATTTATTTCAAAATTCTATTACTTCTTATGCACAGAATACAGTTTTGTATGAAATAAAACTTAACCATTTGATTTGATTGAGATTGATAAAGATTCGTCCCTATATTTACCCATCTTGATTGTTTAAAAAGTGGTAAGATTAAATAATATGGGAGAATATTTATGCATAACAAAAACAAGTTTCTCTTAATATTAAATTCTTGTATTTTCATTATGTTAGCAATAATGACAACAAATGCTAGCGCAGAATATTATTTAGTTGACTCCGTCCCACAAGCTACTGAATATATTGAAGTAAAACACATAATCCCACCTCCTCCCCCTAAACATCATTATGGATGCACTCACCATAAACGTCATTATCGCCATTACGTTTATGTCCCAGTTTCTTATTGTAATGATTGTAACCCATGTGGAATAAGTTGTTGTTATAGTTGTAATTATTCAGCCCCGGCCCCAGAATCTTATAATGTTGATTATTTTGATGTTCCTGAATACTCAAATATTGAATATGATCCGTGATAAGTTGTTCTATCCGTTTGTTCGCTAGCGAGGCAGCGCATCTGCTGAGTCAGTGTTTTCAGCAGCCTTAAGCTTTCTCAAAAGATCTTCTGCTGTTCCATGAGACGCTTGGTACATTCGTTGACTAAAATCGATTTGACCACATCGAAATTCATAGGCTCTTTCTAATTCTTTGTTATGAAAATAACATAACCACAAATTGATACCATAATCGCCACTTATTTCTAATGAAGTAATTTTGAAATTTTTTTTAAGCTTAGCAATTAAAACGGCATTGTTTGACGGAGCGTGATAACTTACGACCGTATTAAAGCCTAATATTTTTGTGTACTCAATGATTCGATCGAGAAGTGCAGAGTAAATTCCTTTACGTCGATAATCACGATGCACTGAGGATACTTGCATACAATAACTGTCAGAATCTTTTTGCCATCCGTGATATAAAGCAACTACGGTGGCACTTGCTTTGTCCTTGATTAGGATATTATCTTGAATAAAAAAAGAAGGTTGATTCGCTTTTTTTAGCATTTTCAAGCGTACGAGAGCATTGTCAGGCAGCAATTCATCTTTTACAAAATATAGGTCTCTAGGATAATAAGCAAATAATTCTGGGATATAAAATTGCCAAAGCTCTTCTTCTGCTATAAATTCCATTGAATATTCTAAAAGAAGGGGGCCAAAAATTTGTGCCCTAGTATCTGTAATACATTCAATTATTTTAGTAGAGTCTAGCATAGAAAATTTCTTTTAATTTATAAGCAGATGAGTATACTTTAAAAAAGGTTAATTGTATCCTAATAATAAGATTTATAAACCTAAATCCGGCAGTTCAAGCCGTAGCGAGGAAGGTTATTGTGTTGGAGATAGAGGCTTTTTTCTCTTCTTTTTTGTGAAGCAGTACTCATCTCCGCGGTTTCCGCGGCGCTTTGATTATGGAGTTTACACAGGGGCTCGATGCATGAATCGAGCCCCACACATGGATGTGTTGGCTGGAATTTTATGCGAAGCAAGATACATAGCATAAAAGAGCGTAGCTCTCCCCTCAGCTGTCCATGAAATATGCTTTTTCTTTTATACCGCATGGACAATTAAATTGATTATATCGTTTTGGAGGAGAACTGAGTGAGTCAAGCCAGGCAAAATGTCATAGAAGATCATTCACAGGCGAGAATAAATACTGCACTTATTCAATACTGTGAAGAAAGAGCACGAGATTTTGAACTAATTCGACAATTAAAAGAAGGCACTTGTTTCGGATGGGTAGTTTTAGATGCTTATGCACATTTTATCAGTGAAGAAAAAGAAACGGATAAGTCATGTCCTAAAGATGATTTGGAATGGATAAATAAGATAAAATTTCAATTATCCGTATGGAAGTCTGGGAAACCATTTCCTGTCGATCCAGATGAACCTTTTATTCAAGATATTGAAAGATTATTATCTTATCTTACATTATTAGGAAATTATATTTATTTTCCTTTGACTTTATGTAATTGGGACCTTGAAACAAATTTATTGGATACGAAGGGCAGAACGTTTAAAACAAATTTCCAGTTTTATGAACCTATCACTCATAAACTTTTAGCCGAGCAGATGGAATATTTGGTTCCCGATGGCACTTGGACATATGTTTCAGCAGGAAGGCATGCTACATCATTGCAAAAAAAAACTGGAACATATTCTTTTTTTGATCCAAATTCGACTCAAGATCGAACGCATTTTAAAGATGAATGGATTGCCAAATCTAACAATTCGCGTAATATTTTTTTTCAACATTTCAAATATAATCTTTTTAAATATTCGCAATTTGGGTTTATTAACTATCGTTTCACGAAATTACATGAAGAAAAAATTGAATCGGATGAAAAAAACGAATCGAAAGAATTAAAATTAAAATTACACCAACCAAAAGATTTATGCCGATTGTTGAATACTTTAGATTTTGATCCAAAATCAGGAATTAATATCAATGAAAAAGGATCACAATACAATGGATGTACCATTCTACATCAATCAGTTCGCAATCTAGCACCCATCTCTGTTATTCAATATTATTTAGATCATGGGGCAGATCCAAACATACAAGATAATGACAAAAACACATCGTTACATTTCGCATTATTTTTCTTTAATTCAAAGGATTCCTTGGAAATCCTAAAAACTTTAATTAAAGCAGGAGCCAATCCTAGAATCAAAAATAATCATTTCTTTAGTCCATTAGAACTTGGAATGTGGATATTAAGTGACATTTATTCATCTAAAGAAAAAATCGAAGAAAACGCTATACTGATAAAAATAATGTCTGAGGTTTTAATATTATTTAAAGTAGAACAAAAAATCATTGAACAATTGAAGTTAGAAGAAAATAGGCAAATATTGAAATTAATACGTGAAATCTTTGAATGTATTTCAAAATTTATGTTGAGTTATAACTCAAAAGAAGACTTATCAAAACACCAATTTTATTTAGAAATGATAGCGAATGAAAATCTTGACTTAATCTTAACAGGAAATTTCTCTCAAGCAGCAGATAATTTGAAAAGACAAGCTATAACAATTTTCCAAAAAATGAAAAATGGACATGCTACATTATTATCATTTTCAATGTTAGAAGGCAATCAAACTACACTCAAATTATTGCTAACAGATATATCAATGACTTCAGATGAAGTTAAAATATGGAAAGATAATTTTCTTAAACTTACTAGAGGATTTTTTGCGGTCAGCAAAACATATCCCCCAACTCAACAACAATCTATATTAGATAATTTACATATACATATAAATGGTGATTTTCCAAAAGATCCAAAACGAGCTTATTTTTCTTTAAGGGATCAAATATTAACAACTTATAATATACCTAATGCATTCGGCATGTCTCCTTTACACTGGGCTTCTCGAACAGGGGATTTTGATTTCATGAATGCATTATTAGATACAGGAGAAGAAAAACTAGATTCTAAGATATCATATATAATATCTGATTCTGATTCAAATAAGAAAACACCTCTTTTCT
>JANWKO010000267.1 GCA_025451335.1 Gammaproteobacteria bacterium | reverse complement strand
GTCTTCCAGCAATTTCTTCTTGCAATACACTACTATGTTTAGCCAACTTTACTGTAAAATCTAGCCCATCAATATAACTGTTTATAGGGTTAACATTTTTATTTTTTAAAGCCGTATCTAAATTATTATCCCAATGAAAAAACTCTCCATAATTTTTGAAATATTTTCCATATTCTCTAATTGCATTACCCAGCTCGGCTCGCATGAATACTTGGATATCTGTATCCTGAGGTGGCATGATTAATACCCCTTTTTTACTAGATAATTCAATTATAGCAGTTAAATGAAATGCAATTTTAATTACCAAATTAGAATTTCAATTGAGTTATCTGATTGGATTTTAATAAAATCAAGCACCTATATTTATTGACCCAATAAAAATTTCTTATTTATAATGAGGGGACAGATAAGGTTTTATTTAAAAGAAGATATTCATATTACGAAAAAACTCGTCATTCTTGACTCCTCCCCTGAAAGGAAGATTGTGCGAGGGATTTCAAAAAATATTTTTTAGAACAAAAATTATTTTTCAATAAATCCAAATTTTTTGACTGTTTTATCGATTTCTTGTAAACAGACCAGCAATTCTTCAAGTCGACCCAATGGCCACATATTAGGACCGTCAGAAGGAGCGTGATCAGGATCGGGATGAGTTTCCATAAAAATGCCTGAAATTCCTGCTGCAACAGCGGCACGTGCCAATACAGGTACAAACTCGCGTTGGCCACCTGATTTCATACCTTGCCCACCAGGCAGTTGCACTGAGTGTGTTGCATCAAATACAACGGGGCAACTCGTTTCACGCATAATTGCAAGAGAACGCATATCAGAAACCAAGTTATTATATCCAAATGATACCCCTCGCTCGCAAACCATTATATTTCGATTGCCGGTTGCGAATGCTTTTTCAACGACATTCTTCATATCCCAAGGCGCAAGAAATTGTCCTTTTTTGATATTCACAGGTAACTCTTGTCGCGCGACTCGTTCAATGAAATCAGTTTGACGACATAGAAAAGCTGGTGTTTGTAAAACATCGACTACATCTGCTACTTCTTCAATGGGTGTTGCTTCATGCACGTCAGTTAATACCGGAATTTGAAGAGATGTTTTGACTTTTTCCAGGATGCGTAATCCCTCTTCCACTCCTACCCCGCGAAAACTTTTTACAGATGTTCGATTGGCTTTATCAAAAGAAGATTTATAAATAAAATGAATACCTAGACGATTTGTTAACTCTTTTAATTCGCCTGCTGTATCCATTGCTAATTGTTCACTTTCAATTACGCAAGGACCTGCGATGAGAAAAAACGGTTGATCTAAGCCTACTTCAAATCCGCACAGTTGCATGATCTTTTTCCTTACGATGACGATAAGATAGAACTCGAAGTTATGGCTGCTTTAATAAAGCCAGTAAATAAAGGATGACCATCACGTGGTGTTGAAGTAAATTCGGGATGGAATTGACAACCAATAAACCATGGGTGATTTGGTAACTCAATCATTTCCACTAAATTATCTTGCTGGGAACGCCCGGATACTTTTAATCCTGCTGCTTCAATTTTTGGTAATAAAGTATTATTGACTTCATAACGATGACGATGACGTTCAACAATCACATCTTTGCCATAAATTTTTCTAGCAAGTGAGTCTTTTGTTAATACACAAGCTTGACCACCTAATCGCATGGTGCCGCCTTTGTCGGATTTTTCATGTCGAACTTCTATCTGACCCTCAGAAGTCGTCCATTCCGTCACCAATGCAATGACAGGACAACTTGTCTCCTGGTTAAATTCTGTGCTATTAGCATCTTTCATACCTGCCATATTACGGGCATATTCAATCATAGCAATTTGCATACCTAAGCAAATACCCAAATAAGGAACATCATTCTCTCGAGCAAACTTTGCGGCAGCGATCTTACCTTCTACGCCACGTTTACCAAAACCGCCTGGTACAATAATCGCATCCATTTCTCGCAATATTTCCGGCCCATTTTTTTCAATTTCTTCAGAATCAATATAGCGGATTTTTACTCTGGCACGGGTTTGAATACCGGCATGAATCAAAGATTCAGAAAGTGACTTATAAGATTCTGTTAAATCGACATACTTACCCACCATGCCAATTAATACTTCAGAGTCTGGATGTCTGTAAGCATCTACGACACGATCCCATTCGCTTAGATCAGCTGGTTTTGCTTTAATATCTAATAAATCAACAACAATTTCATCTAACCCTTGATTGTGTAATTCTCGTGGTATCTGATAGACATAATCTACATCTTGTAATGGTATAACTGCTCGCTGTTCAACATTCGTAAACAAAGCAATTTTAGAACGCGCTGAATCTGACAAAGGTCGATCACAACGACAGAGTAAAATATCAGGTTGAATACCTATTGAACGCAATTCTTTGACCGAATGCTGCGTTGGTTTGGTTTTGATTTCACCAGCGGTTTGAATATAAGGCACTAAAGTTAAATGGATAAAAATTGCCCGATGCCGACCCAGCTCAACGCGCATTTGGCGAATGGCCTCTAAAAAAGGCAAGGATTCAATATCACCCACGGTACCGCCAATTTCAATCAAGGCAACATCGACATCACCTGCCCCTTTTTTAATACAGCGCTTGATTTCGTCAGTTATATGGGGAATAACTTGAACCGTCCCACCTAAATAATCCCCTCGACGTTCGTTACGGATCACATTGGCATATACTCGGCCACTGGTGAAATTATTCGCTTTACTCATGGTTACACGGACAAATCTCTCATAATGGCCCAAGTCCAGATCCGTTTCTGCACCATCTTCAGTCACAAATACTTCACCATGTTGAAGGGGGTTCATCGTGCCTGGATCAACATTGATATAGGGATCCAGTTTCATTAAAGTGACTTTAAGGCCTCGCGCTTCAAGAATAGCGCCTAAGGATGCGGAAGCAATGCCCTTTCCTAATGAAGAAACAACACCTCCGGTAATAAAAATATATCGCGTCATAACCACTCATCATCGAACGTTTATATTTGCTGCACTTTAACAGAATCGAAGAGCAGTGCCAACTATACCATGCGCAAGTATAATTTACCGGCCTTGACTCATTTGAAGGATGATCACTCTTGATACAACCCATCAGCGTACCAAGCTTTACTTATTATACAACAATTTATGGAAACTGATTGACTCAAATCCGTTCTCCCATTAGCCTACTCTAACTAGGTTTAAGAAATTTTTATTAATTAGGAGAACAGGTTATGGCGATGAGAATCTTTGTTACCCTTATTGTTTTAATTGCAATTATTGTAGGCATATTAGCTTTAACATTACCACGTGAAGAAATTGTTAAATTGATCATTTTCCGTGACTTCTTCGATGTATCCTTACCGATCTTGGCATTTGGCGCATTAATCAAATATCTTTGCACCTGCCGCCATCATTGCCATGACAAAAATTGTCCAGCATGCAATAAAGCTCAATAATTGAATTTTCTAGAATCCTCGATATTCCAGTAAAACAGAATATCGAGGATTGCTGTCAAATAGTCCTTCCATTGATGATCTTGGCAAAATCCGTTTTAGTTTCATCATTTGGCAAATGCCACTTCACAACCGAGCCAAACGTCGTGAGATTGGTTTTCTTGTTTGCAAATTCAGATAATTTCATTGCATTTTCAAGGATCTTGTAAACTTTTTCAAAGTTATCCCTTCTTTTTTCATATTCTTTATACACAAATTCACGATCTTTTAAAGACCATTGCTCTGGAAATCCAGCATAGGCAATACAAAGTCCATCTTCCTTTTTTTCTTTCAGTTTTTTCTTAAAATCAAGAGGCGTCAAACCTTCTTTATCTCGTAATTTCACATCCGCACCAGCTTTTATTAATTCCATAGCTGTTTCTGGCGATTTAGCGTGATAGAGTGGAGACATTCCAAATTTGTCTATAACGTTAGCATTGGCATGACGACTAATAAAATACCTAACAGCCGAAAGTTTTCGATAATCATTAGGTAATTCATCCATAACAGCATAGTGCAATAAACTTCTATTGCAATAATTATCCGGCGAATTGATATCAAATCCATATTTTAAACATAAATCGATAACAGGCTTATACATTTCGAAATCTTCACTACATCTTTGAAAGAAAAAATGCACATGAGAACTATTATTTAAATCATGAAAGAAATCTTTAGGACAATTTTCTAAAATAAATTCTAACCAAGACATGCGTCTTTTGGAAATGTTGGTGAAAATGAAAAATTCATCTAAGATAAAGGTAAACAAATTCGTTTTATCATCATAGGGACTTTTTATGCTGAGATCAGCGCCCTGTGATTTTAATAATTTTAAAATTTTTATCCAATCGTCATGTTTGACTTTTTTAGAAGGCCATCTTTCAAATGGACTCTCTTTATCAAAAATCATTGCGGCATACCAGGGGATGACTTTATCGCCCTTTGGATTGGGAATAATCTGATCTTTTTTCTCAGCAAATGGCAAAAGTCGTTTCACCGATTCAAAAATTTCAGTTTTAATTGCTAAATGTAAGGCCGAACTCGCGAGATTATATTCAACACCTTCAATTTTTCGATATGGGTCTGCTTTGTGTTCCAACAGTAATGCCGCTATTTCAAAACATTTTTGATCATGATTTCTATCTTCACCTTTTACGCATCGCAGTACTTTAGTCAAAGGATAACCTTCAAATCCCATCTCATTTACATCAACACCTTTAGCTAACAAATCTTTGACTTTTTCAATATTAATTTCGTCTACAGCGTTGCTAAGAGGCGTATCGCTAAGCCGTACAATTTTGGGTTCTTCTTTGGATTGTGTTGTCTGGTCAATGTTGGACTTTATACTTTTATGTACTATTTTAGTTTCTACTTTAGATTCTCTTGAAGAAAGTGAAGGCCAATGCCATTTCACGGCATTGGTTTTTTTTTGTGATCGCATCATTGCTGTTTACCTTAGTAATAGAATTATCAATTAATAATTTATCTATAATTTGCACTAAGTTAACAGAAATTATTATTTTTACAATAAGCTTATATTAAGCCATAAATCGTGATTCTCAAACTTACATCCAGTGGATCACCATCGACATTTTCTTATTCAGCTGTAAACATAATTTATTCTTATATAAAACTTATTTAAACTTTATTTTGCGCATTTATTGCAGGATTAGTAACAGAAGACTCTTTTCTTACTGACTTAATAAAGCTAGCAAATACGCCTTCTCGCGTTGGTTTGCTGGATGTGCGTGCCAGCTGTAAAGGAGCCGATACACTCAATTCAAGCTCTGGTTCAGCTTTTTTTGTGACTGCTAAAGGCGCGAATACACTCAATGAATCAGCTTTTTTTGCTTCAGCCGAAATAGCAACCCGCAAAACTGGTGCTGATTCTTCTTGTTTCACTTCCGCTTTACTCTGTTCTGCTTGCAATAAATCATCAAAACGCCTTTCACTTCTTACTTCCATTTCTGCGATTGCTTTTTTAACCTCAATTCGACATTGTTTAATATTGCTTACTCGAATTCTTTTTTCATCCATTGTCTTTAATGATTTAATTGCTTCTTCTAAAAGCACATCTCCACTTTTATCTATCGTAAAACTTCCAATTTCATAAAAAACTCTAGCTAATTTGGTTTGTCCATTGAAAAAAGCATTACCTAGTAATGTTTGAATTTCTTCAGGTTTAAGAAATCTTGGTAAATCTTTCTTTTGGTTTACTACCAATAACTTAGCAACAACTATGTCATTGCCTTTTCTGATTGCTAAATTTAATGCTTCAATGAAGATTTGCATAAATTGCTCTGATCGTTCATGCATTGATCTAACTTTTGCAGTCAACACTTCAAGCATTTCTAAATTCTTATAATAGACAGCTGATTCAAATAAAGTTCGTTCTTTAGGATCTCTTGTTGTAAAGTCATAATTTGAACTATCGCATAAGATACTCATGATTTTTCTAGTATTCACATAAGGATGCCTTGCCAATATATGTAATGGCATATATCCATTTGGCTCCATTCTAGCCGTTTTATCTGCGCCACGATCAACTAGTTTTTTTACTAATTCGTCATCACCCATAGCACAAGCATAATGTAACGGCGTAAAACCATTCTTATCGAGGATTTTGATTTTTTTTATAAAGATTTCTTCAAGAAAAATACGTCTTTTTTGTAGATCTGTTAGTCTAATTGGACTCTTGCCAATTAAAAGCAACAAATTAAATAATTCTTTCCTTTGTGATTGTTTATCCTCAATATCAAATTCTTTTTCTCGTCTTGTTTCATTATATTCTCTGAATGTATTAGATTGCGATTTTAATTTTCTATGATTTTTCAAGTATATTTTATTCGCTGATTTTTCGGTTTGTTGCGCTAATTCTTTGAATTCTTTTAAGCAAGATTCCATAGTGTTGTTAATGGATTTCGCATATTCAGCTATTCGAGGATCGCTTTTGATTAAATCTACTATTTCATCTTCTTCTGTTTTAGCTTTGACTTTGGTTTTAGCTTTTTCTTCTACTTTAGCTTTTTCTTCTACTTTAGCTTTTTCTTCTACTTTAGCTTTTTCCACAATTTTTACTTTCTCTTCATTCGTAATTATTTTAATACTTCTTGATTGCAAATAACTTTTTATTTCTGGTGATAAATTTTCTTTAAAATCACCTAGTGCTTTAATATTTTCGCTTTCTTTATTTTCAATTATATCTCTATCATCTAATCTTTGTTTATATCGTTTTAATTCTTCAACAAGAATGGTTTTACTTAATTTATTGATTTTTTCTTTGTATTCCTTAAAGTTTGCTTGATAAAAAATTTGATCTTTTTCAATTTCAGTTTCAATTGCACATTGTCCCAAATACCAAGCTTTGATTTGTTGTGCTTCCGTTAATACTTTATTTTTTAATTTGTCTTCAAGTTTCACAACCTTTTCCATTTCAGTTTGTAAAACTCTAATTTCTTCATCTAACTCATTAATATATTCAATAACTCTTTTACCCAATGAATTAACAATATCGTCCGGCATAACAAAATCAGGTTGTAATTTTTTTGGTGATACCAATGTCTTTTGCTCTTTTAAATCGCCATCTTCCGTTTTTAATTTGATTACTGTCGTTGATTGCATAATAACCTCTCTCTGCTTTTTATGTGTTCAATAAAATAACTGAATACTTTTTGATGACTAAAATTGTATCAAATAATTTTTTAATTTCATACCCGTAGCAAATACCGGGGTTTGGCCACTTAATTTTGCTGGAAAATTTAGAAAATCATGGGCTTATGGCGGAAGCACTGCGATGCTGCTTGGTATAACGTCTAGAAATTTGCTACTTACCGCATATCCCACAACTGCGGCTAATTGTTTATCTATATAAATTAAAGGAACACGATCCCGTTCCCAAGGCGGCACACCCCATTCTTGAAAAAGATTCTTCAGTGATTGATGGAAAGCTTTATCGGGTAATTGCAATGTTTCACCACCTTGGCGAAATCGTACTGAGACTTTCTGTAATGTTTTTTCCAAACAATGTTCAGCTCGCAATGTGCCAATATTGGGTAATACTAAAGGTTGCGAAAAATCCCAATCATATACTTGCGTAACATCGTGTGGTGGCAAAGAGCGCATTGCATATAAATGATTTTGATATCGTCGCAACTCAATTCCAGACCAAGCAAAATGTGGCATTTTATCTTCTCGCGCCTGCAACATGTCACGCTGAATTTGTTGTAACTTCACTGCTGGAGGAATAGGAAAATTCAATTGGTTTAACCATGCTCGTAGCACATGCCGTTGTCGAACACTGTCAAGCTGCGTTAATTTTTTTATCGATAATATTGCAGGTGCATTTTCCTGCTGATCTTGTTGCGAAAGTAGAGAATCCTCGCTATGAAGAACAAACTCTAAATCTTTTTTAACTGTTTCGTCTAACAATTGCTGCGTTTCCGCACAATTCTCTGCAACTCGAGATAAGGTAGCAGAAACAGATGGCCAGCGGTTTTTTAATAGCGGCAAGATTTCATGTCGCAAAAAATTTCTTGTAAAATTACTATTGTGATTCGATTCATCATCGATCCATTTTAATTGATTTTCCTCAGCATAAGCTTGCAAATCATTGCGTGAAAAATCTAATAAAGGACGAATATGAAATCCTTTTGCCAAGATTTTTTTGCGTGGCATAGCAGCTAACCCTTTTGGCCCTGCTCCTCGCAACATTTGCAGCAAAACCGTTTCTGCTTGATCATCTTGATGATGTGCCGTTAACAATACGTCATTTTTTACTAATAATTCGGAAAATACTTTGTAACGTCCTTCTCTAGCAAGTTCTTCAATACTTTTTGCAGTATTAGGGGGTATAAAAATTGTTTGAGATATAAAGTCAACTTCTAGCTGTTTGCAAACCGAAGCACAATGCACAGCCCAATTTTGCGCATTGGGACTCAGCCCATGGTTAATATGTACTACACGAATTTTAATCGGATAAAGCATGCGTTGACTAGCAATCAGATGCAGTAGGACATGAGAATCCAAACCACCACTGTAACCAATCCAATACGTATTATCAAATCCCTGCGCCAGGCAAAAGTCCTGAATGGATTTAACTAGCCATGCCATAGGACATCAAGCGTTGATAACGCAAATCTAATAATTTTTCGACCGGTAAGCCTTGAACTTCAGCTAGTTTATCGCTTAAAACTTTTTTCAAGTTAGACGCAATTAACTCATAATCACGATGTGCTCCGCCCAAAGGTTCCGGGATAACTTGATCAATTAATTTTAAACGTAAATTCTGTTCTGCTGACACGCCCATTGCTTCCGCGGCTTGTGCAGCTTTTTCTGAACTTTTCCACAAAATAGATGCGCAACCTTCTGGGGTAATGACGCAG
Organism: Gammaproteobacteria bacterium; assembly: GCA_025451335.1. GTDB lineage: Bacteria > Pseudomonadota > Gammaproteobacteria > DSM-16500 > DSM-16500 > JAJPGW01. Next base: position 365 of record JANWKO010000267.1, on the reverse strand, counting down.
TAAATGGAATATTGCAGCATGACAACACGATCACCTACGCCTATTGCTAATGCACCACCCGAGCCGCCTTCGCCAATGACCGTACAAATGATTGGAGTTCTTAATCGAGACAAGACAAATAAATTACGCGCAATTGCTTCGCTTTGATTACGCTCTTCTGCACCGATACCGGGATATGCGCCAAAGGTATCAATAAAAGTAAAAATAGGTAATTTGAATCGTTCTGCCATTTTCATTAAGCGCAACGCTTTACGATAATCTTCCGGATTGGGCATACCAAAGTTACGTTCAATTTTTTCTTGCGTCTTACGGCCTTTTTCATGTCCTATTATCATGACAGGCTGGCCATCAAATCGCGCTATCCC
>JANWKO010000266.1 GCA_025451335.1 Gammaproteobacteria bacterium | reverse complement strand
TGATTTTTACCTGTTGACTTAGGAAATTGGCAGCTCTACACAAACCAGTTGCATATAATGGACCCGAACTTCCCGAAATCGATTTTCTTAATGCTTCACCCATGGCATGGAGCATGGTTACTTCATTGATCCATGCATTGTCAGGCAATTCGCGTATTGCTTTGGCACCTCTTAACATACTTAAACCTAAATCTCCATCACCGCAGGCACTATCCAGCTCAGTTAACATGGGTTCAGCTTTTTCCAAAGCGTCAGCAATGCTTAGAGCAATTTTTTTTAAAGTTGGCGATGCTTGCTGATTTAAGTCGCTTAAGTCATTGCCCTTAGGTGTGGGAATACTTTGGATACTGATTTTAGATGGAATGATACCATCACTTACCCAGGCTGGTGCCAAGGTAGGATAATCTAAGTATTTTAAGCGTAAATCATCCAGTCTGAGTAAACTTAACGAAAATCCATGCATCTCAAGTGCGGTCATATAATTACCTGACCAGGCGCGTTTTACTTTTATATTTTTCTCTTGCAAAAATATCAATGCGTGGCGAGTTATAATGGAAAGCTCCATTAAAGTCGTACCGCCTAAACCATTCACTAACAATGCAACGTTTTCATGTGAAGTGATTTTTAAATGTTGAAGAATATTTTCAAGTAAAGTTTCAACTAAATTATTTGCATCAACTTGGGTTATGCGTTTGCTACCCTTTTCTCCGTGGATTCCAAGGCCTAATTCAATTTCTCCTGGGGGTAGATCAAAAATAGGTTTTTGCAAAGATGGTAGTGTGCAAGAACTTAAGGCCACACCCATGGTGGCTATATTATTTGCCGCATCTTGCGCGGCTTTTTTAACAATTTCTAATTCGGCACCACTATCTGCCAGAGCACCTGCAATTTTATGAACTAAAACAGTTCCAGCAATGCCACGGCTATGTTTTGCATCTGCCACACTGCGAAGCGCAACATCGTCTGCCACAATGACCATTTCCACTGGAATTTGTTCAGCTCTAGCCATTTCTGCAGCCAAACCAAAATTTAATTTATCTCCCATGTAATTTTTTACAATAAGCAATACACCTTTTGAACCGGCCACAGTACGAATTGCTGCTAATACGGCATCAACACTTGGAGAAGTAAAAACATCACCTGCCACAGCAGCATGCAACATTCCTTTTCCTACATAACCTGCATGAGCAGGTTCATGACCGCTACCACCGCCAGAAATGACGGCTACATTATTTTTATTTTGCAAAGCTTCATTGCAAATAATGATATTTTCACTTGCTAGAATCGATTGATTTGGATTGATGGCAGCGAAGCCTTCTAACATTTCACGTACAATGTTTTCCGAATTATTGATTATCTTTGACACCATTCCTCCATCTTCCAATTTTTCTTCAAGAAAATTTTTTAATTAACTGCTGCCAATTTTCACTTTTTTAGAGACAATATATTTATCGAAGATTCTTTAAAAAAAAACTGTTTTAATAAACCCGCATTGTACCAATAATTAGGTATATCGCAACAAAAATGGAAAGCACAAAGAATTGATATGATTGAACAAAATTGTGAGGGTCATGCCTCTCGGCGTAAATAAAGATATTGAGGGAAAAGTTAACCCCGTGAATTTTCAAGCTCTGTGGCATGGTCCTTGCAGGGGCTTAATTCTCTAAAGTTTGTAAAGTTTTTATATAATCTTTTTAGATTATATAAAGCTGGCACTTTATCACTAAGGTCAACTTTTGTAAATATACTATTTTTTGGATCAATTGGTAGACAATAAAAGCAAGCCGAAAAATGCAAATTTATTAGAAACGGATGTTTACCATGCAATTGATTAACAAAAAAGTTGCGCACTAAATAACCATATTAAAACCATTTAAATATTTGACTATATACAATAGTGTATATATACTATTGTATATGTGGACAATTTATGAAAAAAAATCACTTATTAAATCACTCAAACTAATTCCAAAACATATTAAAAAAGAATATGAAATCTGGAAGAGAATAGTTGAGCTTCAAGGCATCCAAGGCTTAAAGATGATAAAAGGATATCATGACGAAGCTCTAAAGGGAGAATGGAAAGAATTTCGTTCTTCCAGACTTTCTTTACAATGGCGCGTTATTTATAAAGCGGAATCTGAACAATTAGAAGTCTATATAATAGATATAAATGCCCACAAGTATTAATGAGGTATCTTATGAAGATTAATAAAAAAGATTTTGTAAAAGCAAAAGTTCATGTTCATCTTACTCCCGGGGAAGCTCTTAAAATGATACGTGTACTACAAGACTTAACCCAAGCTGATCTTGCTAAATTAACAGGTATTAGCCAATCAAATATTTCAGCCTTAGAAAGTAACACTAGAAAATTGGGCCGAGAAAGAGCAATTATTTTTGCAAAAGCTTTAAAAGTTCATCCATCAGTCTTACTTTTTCCCGATTTTGACATGGAAAATGTTGCTTAAGATTACTATAAGCAATACCATTACATCATTAAAATACATATACTCTGATTTGAAATTAAGATGTTGGGAAATAAATTACAATTTAATTCAATCTAATTGAGCGTTTATAAAACAACCTAAAAGGCTAAAAAAATCTACAAGAGAGAAGCCAACATGAAACGAAATTTTTTATTTGCCAAAATTCATCAAGCTCGTGTTACACATGCAGATTTAGACTATGAAGGTTCATTCGCAATCGATGATGAAATCCTTGAATTATCAACTATTCTGCCCGATGAACAAATTCACGTATACAACATTGACAATGCTCAACGTTTCACAACCTATGCTATCCGCGCAAAACGCGGCTCTAGAATCATGGCTGCGAATGGTGCATGTGCACATTTAGTAACGCCAGGTGATAGAGTGATTATTTGTTCTTATGCTGCATTGGAAGAACATGAATGGAGAAAATTTAAGCCGACGGTTGTGTTGTTGGATGAAAAAAATAATTGTAAAAATATTGCTAAACTAAAAAATGAAGTTGTTTCGGTTTAGAGATCATTGACCCCTTTTCTTCTTTTAGTTTTGCTATCCAAGGCGCAAATGTTTTGCTGGCTAATATAGTTTCAAAGGCAAAATTTTCATTGTTATTTGCTAAATGATGCATGCGTTCTAACATCGCCTTACCCGCTTGAATCGCTGCTTTTTCAGGTGCAAAGGCACTGAGCTATGCAGCTATGGTATCTGCATTTACAAAATGATCGATTTGAAGAGCCGTTCCCAATAAAGCTGGAGCAGCTGTCGTTTTACCTGCTCCATTGGGTCCAGCAATTATAATAACATGTGGCATTTTATTTTCCTTGTATAATGCCCTGCGTTTGTATTTCATTTTTGAAATATTTTACAAAAAATGTTTTCGTCAATTTTGGGTTAACTTTATTCTCTCGCGCAAATTCAGCCGTAAAACCACATTTTTTGTAAAATTCAGGTGCTTGAAAAGCACTTGTCACTAAATTCATATTATTAAAACCTTTTCCTTCAAAACGTTCTTCTAAAGATTCAAGAAGTTTTTTGCCATAACCTTTCCCACGCTCTGATTTATGCACCCACATATCATCAATATATACTTCAGAAAATGCGGTAAATGCATTTAACACGCCTACTACTTTTTCAGCTTGATTCGTTAATATTAAAGCAAATCGTTTATAGTTAACATTAATTCCATGTCTTGCCTCATATTCAACTAAATCTTCGCGCATCAATGCTTCGATGTCATCAGGTAAAGCTTCAACACAATTAATTTTATAATCATTCATTTTTTTAACCTTTTTTTTGTGAGAGATTGTTGCAGTTGTTTTAATTGCCCTTCCAACATTGCTTTCTCTTGTACAATCTCCCATTTTTCTTGGCCTATAAGTTTCAGTTGATTTTGCATATTGATTAATTCTTTATTTGCTTGATCGAGTTCTTTAACTAACATTTTTTTATTAGCTTGAAAATCAACAATTAACTTGTCATTTGTTTCCAACTTTTTCTGTAATTCATTTTTTTGATTTTGAATATTTTGCGCCGTGACAAGATATTCTTGGTGTTGGTTCTCCAATTGTATTGATTCAGTTTTTAATTTTTCATTTTCATTTATATTTTGCGAATGATTCATTTCCAATATTTTATAAGATTCAGAAAGTATAGCATTGCGTTGTTGTGAATCAGACAACTTCTCGCGTTGCACAATCAATTCTTCTTTCAAGATTTTATTTTCGAATAATAACTGCTGTTTTTGCTGTTCAAATTGTTGTTGATCCAATAATCGCTGCTCACGAGCGGCTTCTCGATAATGTTCTAAATTATGTTGCGTTTGTTGATGCAAGCGGTGAAGTTCATCGATGCGATGTTGCTTTTCTTGCAATTGATGATAAAAACTTTCTTCTTTGGTATGGAAGGTTGCCATTTCTTTATGCGCAAATTCCAGTGCTTGTTCTAAAGTCAATTTTTCATTGGCTAATTCTATCTTTTCTTGTTGCCATTGATTAAAAAGCTTTTGCCAGCGTTGGTTATTATTTTTATATTTTTCGAGTTCATTTTTTAATTCGGCAAGTTCTTGTTGGTAATTAGCTTCAATTGGTGTAAAGCGTTCGGTAGATTCGGTTACTACCCCTTCCCACAAGCCTTTGACCAAGGCTATCAAACTCTCAGGTAAATGTTCTTTGGAAGCGATTTTTTGTGTCGAATTTTGTGTTTCTTTCCATTTACGCAAATAATTGTTGATGGTGCCAATGCTGCCGCGGCCTAAAACAGCACGGACATTTTCAATGGTGACGTTTTTGCCCTGCCCTTTTACCTCGAGTGCAGCCGTTGAAATATCTTGATAAGTCACTCCGGGACGCGCCATAGTGAAATTCCTTGTAGTTTTCCATAGTACGGAGTATACCGGTGCGCGAAATTAAATTAAAGAATATTATAATAATTAATAGCAATATAGATAAGAATTGTTATCTATAGTTTCAAAATAAATACTATGCTAAATTACCATTACGCGTCACAACAATA
>JANWKO010000265.1 GCA_025451335.1 Gammaproteobacteria bacterium | reverse complement strand
TGCAACCCTCACCTCCTGCTCCATAAAAATAAATAACACGCTCACCGCCTCCACAGGCGGATTTTTTTAACTCATTTACTACTTGCTGATTTTTACCCGAATAAAAATTTGCAAAGGTAGCTTCATCTTTTAAACTGACGCCTAGCGTGAGTTGGTTTATCATTTCAGAATTCATTTGTATAAGTGACTTTTGCGATATTGACGATTAAGAAAACGTAACCATACCATAATAACCGCTGCAACAGGCAGGGCTAACAATACTCCAAAAAATCCAAATAAACTGCCGCCCGCTAAAATGGCAAAAATAACTGCAACCGGATGTAATCCAATACGATCACCAATTAATTTTGGCGTTAAAACAGTGCTTTCCAATGTTTGACCAATTGCATAAATCAACCAAACTAATAATATCGAATCGATTGTGCCAAATTGAACATAAGCTGCAATGCTAGCAGAAACTATTCCTATAATAAAACCTAAATAAGGGACGAGACTCACCATCCCTGAAATGATCCCAATAATGACACCTACTCCTAAACCAATCATCGTTAAACCAATTGAATAGATCACTGCCAGTGAAATCATAACGAGTAATTGGCCGCGAAAAAAAGCACTTAATACCGTATCGCTTTCCATCATGAGATTCACCACGGTAGGCTCCCAGTGTCTGGGTAATAAATTACGAATACTGTTTAACATAATTTTCCAATCGCGTAATAAATAAAAAGTGACGACTGGAATTAAAATTAAATTAGTGAGCCAAAGTACTAAAGCTAAGCTGGATTGTAAAACCGTTTTTAATAAACCTGTCGCTACATCACTCGCTTGCATCCAGTTTTGCATGAGTTTATTTTTAATTATGTCTACATTTATATCAAACTGTATATCCAGATAAGTATGCAACCAAGGGAAAATAGTATTTTGTATCCATGAAATAATTTTCGGTATCAATATAACTAAAGCTACGATTTGTTTTTGAATAAGTGGAATAATTAAAAGAATCAAAAGAACAATGACAGAAAATAATGCCAAAAACACAATAATAACACTTATCAATCTAGGTATGCGCCAATGAATCAATTTTTCAACGATAGGATCCGTTAAATAAGCTAATAATGCAGCGATTAAAAATGGAGTTAATATAGGCGATAATAAATAAATGAGCCCCACAAGTGCGAGTACTAAAATTATAATAAATGTTTTATTAAAATTAGTCATAGATTAGTGATTCCAATGATAAACAATTCCTTTATCTGTTGGTCCAGAAGGAATTAACGTTAGTTTATCTCCCCCAGAAACCACTTGTGAAAATGATTCGCGTGTTCCGCGTAAACTGATATCCAAAATCACTTCATCACCTGAGATTCTTATAATTTGCACCGTCGCAACAGGTGGCAAATGTTGTAAGTATTGCATCATTTGTGACAAATCATTTTGTTCAGACACATTCGTAATTTTCAATGTCATTTTTCCTTGTACAGCATTCGAGACAACGGTAGCAAAACGTCCACCTAGTTTGTCCGCTATATTATCAATTAGTTGATGGATAACCTCGACTAACGTTTTACCTGAAATATTCCAATCCCAATGATCTTTTCCCATTATCAATTTTGCATGAAGAGAAAAGTTATTATTCGTTTGAATCACTCTTGCGATCAAAATCGCGTCGCTTGAATACCGTTTGGCAGCATCCAATAATGGCGCTTCAGTCATTGTCATAATTTGCCCTACATTGACTTGATTGAGATCAGTCACATCCATAACTGGGAAAATAAAAGGCAAACCACGCTGCTCAGCGTATTGCTTAGTCAACGTGGAAATATCACTTTGTGAAGCATTATCAATCACTTCGGATGGATGGTTAGGTACTTCATATTCCATCCAAGCCAGAATCAGAGGACGATTGGGACCCCAAATCGGAGCAGCGGCATTACGTAATAATTTATTGATTGCCTCAGGATAAAATTGAACTTCTAAAAAATAAGGATTGGCAGGAAGTGTGTTAGGAAAATACGTAAACTCTTGCACAAAATTGCTAGCATCTTTTAAATGCGGTTTTATATTAACATTACTTAAAACCTGGCTACTTCCACTAACCTTTGTTAAAACTTGCGCAAGAGCTTGAGGCAATGCTTGGTTTCTATCTTGCGAAGATTGGGAAGCCACAGGGACTTTCGCTTTATAAATATTACCCACATTCACAGCAAAAACAGTTTTAATTAGCAACATCATTGCGAAAGTCATTGCTAGTATTATTGAATGTTTCATAAGCTCCAGAATCCAGTTAGATCGCTTTGTGAGATATGCCTTGTGATGCAAGGTATATTATATGAGACAGCAAGGTTTTTCACCATGGGTCAATTCGAACACGGTGAGGCCACCTTGCATTAAAGCGTATTTTAAGCACAGAATCAGTCGCGATAACTTTTTTTTAATCAAACCTGCTTTGTTGAGTATTACTTTGTATATTGATATCCCGGATCAAAAGTTGATAAAATCATGAATCAACTGTCAAGATTTGCCCCCACAAAGCGCTATCACACTGAATTTAGAAGAAATATTATTTTACCCCGCTGGATTTTTTACCAGAGATATAATATAGTGGATTTATGGCAGATGTCTGTAATTACTCAAGAAACGGAGGCAGCATTACTGCTGACAAGCATGCTTATCAAATCACAACTCATTGCTGAAATTAGTAAAGACCTTTCCCATCTTCCTGAAAAAGATATCGCGCTAGCTGTCAATGCACTCATTGAACACATGAGTTCGATATTAAGTGAAGGTGGTCGCATTGAAATTCGCGGGTTTGGTAGTTTTTGCTTACACTTCAGACCGCCGCGAAAAGCACATAACCCTAAAACGGGCGAAAAATTAGTTACAAATCCCAAATATGTCGTACATTTCAAACCTGGCAAGGAATTACGCGATCGCGTTAATTCGAATAAACATATTCCTTTGCAGGATGAGATGGGTGGGGATTCTGACGATACTGAATAGAGTTTTAGGCTTTATTCACCCCTGGAACTCTCTATTATCCTCTTAATTGCAAACTCGTGCCTTTTTCTTAGTGAGACAAAACGCATAATCTACTCACCGTAACCATTTTACATTAAGTGGCTACATCCCTAATCGTCAGCAATTCTTTTCAAACGAAGCTCATCAATTCTGTCTCATTAAAATATTTGTATATATTTTTGTAATTCTGAGATCTTTATTGATATATCTTTTATGGTATACTTATTATGACAGGCAAAGAAGTAATTAAAATTTTAGAACGCCACGGCTGGCCCGTGTTGCGTATCAATGGAAGTCATCATCGATTGGGTAAGGGCGAACTAAGAACTACCGTTCCAGTTCATGGTAAAAGAGATATTGGAAAAGGATTGCTTGCAGCTATTGCAAAACAAACCGGGGTTAAATTCATATGAAAGTACTATTTCCAGCATTATTTGAATACAATAAATCTGATAGAAGATATACCGTTCATTTTCCTGATTTACCTGAAGCTATTACAGAAGGTGAAACGCTTGATGAAGCTCTTTTTAATGCCGCTGAAGTTTTGACCTTAACTTTAGAGGGCAGAGTTGACGAAGGAATAGAAATTCCAAAACCCTCTCATCATAAAACAGCTAAACTGATCGCACCAAATGCAAGGACTCAAGCTGCCTTGCTAATACGCTGGGCTAAAGGGAATCATACCACTGCTGAGATTGCTAGGGCACTAAATACATCCTGGCCAGCGGTTGCTCGTCTTGAAGACCCTCATCATTGGCCTAACTTGAAACAACTCGAACGAGCGGCTGCTGCGATAGGGCAAAGATTGGTAATTTCTATGGAACCTATCATTTAGCATTGGCATACCATTACTATTGAACTCATTATAATGAAACAATGAAACATTAACTCAAGCCTTTTTGATATAATATAATTGTATACAATTAGAACAGAAGAGGTAAAAAATGTTATTTAGACCACCAATCAGCACCCCTGATGATGTAGATGATACGAATTATTTAAAATCCCTTGTAGAAAAGCATGCTTCTAAAGAACAAAAATCACTTTTGTATATTTTAAAAGCTGAAGTCTGTGACAAATTATATGAGAAAAGTAAATGGAACAAGCAAAGATTCAATCCAACTCGTATTATGGAAGCAAAAGACATTCAACAATTGATCAGTGCTATTCGGGGCAATATTACCAAAACCGTTACTCATGGGAAGCCGCCAAAAGGAGTAGAATTCAAAGAAGAAAAACACGGCATAATTTATGAAACAGACCAGCAAAGATATTGGAATAGGGACTTAATTTGGGAAATAAAATGGGTGGAAAAAATGGATGCTGTTTTAAGTTCATGTGTTGGTAAAGATTTTGCATCTAAGAAGGTAATATTTTCTGATTTGCCCATACAATTTTTTGGTGAAGAACGTGTTGGTAAAAAATTGGGTGGTGGTGGAGGCGGCGGGGGCGGTGGAGGTGGTTAATAGGTTGCATTTTATTTACAATTAGACTATCATTTAAGTACGTATTCAGGTACTTAATTAGGAACATGATATGCAAGTCGTAACCTTCAGCGAACTTAGAAACGATTTAAAAAAAATTATGGATACATCCGCTGACCAACATGAAGCTATTATCATTAAACGCCCCAAGGGTGAAAACATGATACTGTTATCCCAGAGCGATTATGAATCTCTCAAGGAAACAGCTTATCTCCTTGGCACGGAAGCCAACGCAAAACATCTTAGAAAATCGATTAAAAGCTTGCGCTCAGGAAAGCTTGCCCACAAAAAATTAATTGAAGAATAATTTTATGATTATAGCCTTCACCCCAGAAGCCTGGGATGATTATTTGTATTGGCAAAAAAACAATAAACAATTATTAAATCGAATAAATGATCTCATTAAAGAGATCATTCGCACTCCATTCGAAGGCAAGGGAAAACCTGAACCATTACGATTCGAATTAAAAGGGTTTTGGTCACGCCGAATAGACATTGAGCATCGTTTAGTTTACGAAGTAGCAGATGATACCGTTTCTATTGTTTCTTTGCGATTTCACTATAATGAATAAATTCAGTCAAATCGCTTATTTCATGCTATTGAATTTCATATATTTATCTTTCTATTCAAAGACCATTAGCTTTAAGCAATCGGCAAAGTCACTCCCTTCTGCCCTTGATATTTTCCTTTCCGATCCTTATAAGACGTTTCGCACTCTTCGTCAGATTCAAGAAACAAAAGTTGCGCTACGCCTTCGTTTGCATAGATTTTTGCTGGCAAAGGTGTGGTGTTAGAAAATTCTAGGGTGATGTGACCTTCCCATTCCGGCTCTAATGGCGTGACATTGACAATAATGCCACATCGAGCATAAGTTGATTTACCTAAGCAAATAACTAAAACATTACGAGGAATGCGAAAATACTCCACGCTGCGCGCTAAGGCAAAAGAATTAGGTGGAATAATACAAACATCCGATTTGACATCAACAAAACTGGATTCACAAAAATTCTTGGGATCTACGATCGCTGAATTGATATTAGTGAAAATCTTGAATTCTTCCGCACAGCGGATATCGTAACCATAGCTAGATGTCCCATGCGAAATAATTTTTCCGCCTGGTGCATGTCTAACTTGCGAAGGCTGAAATGGTTCAATCATGCCATGACGTTCAGCCATTTGGCGAATCCACTTGTCTGCTTTGATACTCATAGTTATTTCCTTTTTGTCCAACACTAATCATTTTTAATCGTTATTTTTGGAAACTGACTCGAAACTTTTTCTTGTTCAGTCAACTTTGTAATTATTCGTCGTGCAATCGCGCGATATTTTTCCGCATTTTGCCCTTGTGAGTCTACCGCGACGGTAGGCTTGCCGCTATCAGTTTGTTCCCGAATTCGCATGTCTAAAGGTAATGCACCTAACAATTCGATATCGTATTGTTCTGCTAATAATTTACCACCACCTTCACCAAAAATAGGTTCTTCATGGCCACAATGAGAACAGATATGAATACTCATATTTTCTACTACACCTAATACCGGGACACTCACTTTTCGAAATAAATCACAAGCACGGCGCGCATCAATCAAAGATAAATCCTGAGGTGTAGTAACAATAACCGCACCGCTGACTGGAATCTTTTGCGCCAGCGTCAATTGAATATCTCCGGTTCCGGGAGGCAAATCAATAACTAAATAATCCAAATTATCCCATTGCGTATCATGTAATAATTGTTGTAAAGCCATACTCACCATCGGACCTCGCCAAGCTACAGCGGCTTTTGTATCAACTAAATATCCGATCGACATAGATTGAATCCCATGGCGCGTGATGGGAATAATTTTTTTATCTTGTGTGGTTTCTGGGCTTATTGTTGCCCCTAACATTAATGGCAGACTTGGGCCGTAAATATCCGCATCTAATATACCGGCGCGAAACCCTTCTTTTGCAAAAGATAAAGCTAAATTGACCGCTGTCGTCGATTTACCGACGCCACCTTTACCTGAAGCAACTGCAATAATATATTTTACATTGGGTAACTGTTTGGGGGATGCACTCACGATGGCGCCCTCTCCTCTTTTTTAGTTCCTGCTTTTGCTGTATTTTTTTCGTCAGTTTTCGTCTTAACACGTTGCATAGCTGCTTGAATATAAGCTTTTCTATCCAGAATTTTTTGGGCGGAAATTTTTTGTGATTGCTGCAGCGTTTTTTCTTCAAGCGATCTTTTTTCTCGCGTGCGATAACGCTGACGAAAATGAATACGTTTTTCTTCCGTATGTGATTGCGACAAAGTCACCACATCAATACAATCCACAGGGCAAGGCGCAATACATAATTCGCAGCCTGTGCACTCATCTGCTATAACGGTATGCATTAGTTTGCCAGAACCTAAAATAGCATCCACTGGACAAGCTTGAATGCATTTCGTGCAGCCTATGCATTCATCTTCTCGAATCACCACCACCGAAGGCGTTTTCGCTTTTTCCTGCATATCGGCAAGAAAGGGAGAAGGATCTTCGTTTAGCAATTCGGCAATAGTCATTAATCCTTTGACTCCACCTGGCGGACACAAATTGATTGCTGCATTTTTTTGCGCGAGGGCTTCTGCGTAAGGCATGCATCCTTTGAAGCCGCATAGCCCACACTGAGTTTGCGGCAGAATGGCATCAATTTGATCCGCCGTTACTGTCATTACTTCACCTTCATACCAGGCTGCGCACCATTATCTGGACTTAAAATCCATAAATCTTGTCCTCCAGGACCCGCAGCTAAAACCATGCCCTCGGAAACACCAAAGCGCATTTTACGTGGCGCTAAATTAGCTACTATGACGGTCAACCTTCCAATTAATTGTTCCGGTTGATAAGCAGATTTTATTCCAGCAAATACTTGACGCTTTTGATCACCTAAATCTAATTCCAAGCGCAATAATTTTTCTGCACCTTCTACATGTTCTGCATGAATAATTTTTGCAATTCGCAGATCTATTTTTGCAAAATCATCAATTGAAATATATTGATTGGATTTTTCTTCCGTGGTTTTTTGTTCTGATTGCTTTTGTTCGGTATGATTGGAAATTGTATTCGTACTTTTTTCAATATCTTCCAGCGCTGCTGTTTTCATAGCGTCAATCTCCTTTTTATCTAAACGTTGTGCAAGTGGTTGAAATTCATTAATGGTGTGATTCAATAATGGAAAATTTTTATCTTCCCATGTTAATGGTGAAATATTCAAAAAAGCTTCGACTTTTTTTGCTGTTTCTGGCAATACAGGTTTTAGATATATCATCATGGTGCGAAAGAAATTGATTCCTAATGTACAGATATCTTGAACTTCTTCTGTACGTGCTGGATCTTTTGCTAATGACCATGGTTTTTTTTCATCGATATATTGATTAGCGCGATCTGCAAGGGCCATCAATTGACGTATAGCTTGACTGAATTGCAAATTTTCAAATTTTTCTGCAATCGAATCACCCGCATTAATAAATTCGTTAAATAATTCTGCATCAACGATTCGTGCTGATAATTTTCCGGAAAAATTTTTATTAATAAAGCTTGCACAGCGGCTAGCGATATTCACAAATTTTCCAACTAAATCCGCATTCACACGTTGCGCAAAATCATCAAAATTAATGTCTAAATCTTCAATACGATCACTTAATTTTGCCGCATAATAGTAACGTAAATATTCAGGTTGCAAATAATTTAAATAAGTGCGGGCTTTGATATACGTGCCGCGTGATTTTGACATCTTTTGCCCATCAACTGTTAAAAAGCCATTGGCAAAAACAGCTGTTGGCGTACGAAATTCTGCACCCGATAAAATAGCAGGCCAAAATAAGGCATGAAAATAAATAATATCTTTACCAATAAAATGATAAAGCTCTGTTTTAGAATTTGGATCCCAATATTCAGCAAAATTTAATTTTTTTTCTTTCTCACATAGGTTTTTAAAACTAGCCATATAACCAATTGGCGCATCCAACCAAACATAAAAATATTTATCATTTTCACCCGGTATTTTGAATCCAAAATAAGGTGCGTCACGTGAAATGTCCCACTCTTGTAAACCGTCTTTAAACCACTCATTAAGTTTGTTAGTCATTTGTTCTTGCAAATGACCTGCTTGTGTCCAATCTCGTAACATGGTTTCAAAATTTTGTAATTTAAAAAAGTAATGTTCGGATTCTTTTTCTATGGGTTGTGCACCCGTCAAAGTGGAATAGGGATTTTTTAATTCTGTCGGTAAGTACGTTGCTCCGCAAACTTCACAACTATCCCCATACTGATCTTTTGCACCACATCGCGGACATTCACCTTTAATAAAGCGATCTGGAAGAAACATTTTTCTTTCCGGATCGAATAATTGTTTGATAGTACGTTTATGAATATTTCCCGCTTCAACATGACGCTTGAATATTGTTTCAGCTAATTCTTTATTTTCGGGAGAATGGGTTGTGTAATAATTATCAAAATCGACGAAAAAACCTTCAAAATCTTTTTGATGTTCAATGCGCATTTGTTCGACTAATTTTTCGGGAGGAATTCCAAGTTTCTCCGCTTGAATCATGATAGGTGTTCCATGGCTATCGCTACCACAGATATAGGTACAATCATGACCCCGCATTTTTTGAAAACGAACCCAGATGTCTGCTTGAATATAACCTACTAAATGGCCAAGGTGTAATACACCATTGGCATAAGGTAATGCATTGGTGACCAATAATTTACGAACAGTGTTAGCCATACTTTTTTTATCCAGGTAAATCAAATTATTATTTATGATCCACGGCAAGCCGCAGAACAAAAAGGTGATAAAGTATAACTGATGCAAATGAGTGGGAATAGTATGTCATAAGAAAAAAGGGTCAAATAATGACCCTTTTTCTTTTTTCTAAGAAACGGTTATCCGCATATCATCTTTACGCTTGAATTGAAAACACGTCTGCAAGCTTCGATACGTTCCTTATCAAACCCTAAAGGAACTGAAGGGGTAAGAGCAACACTAGAAAGTCCAATAGGGCGAATGTTACTACTCTTTGCAACCTCAACAGACAATTCTTTTGTTTTACATTTTTTTAATATTTTTTCTAACTCGATTTGATGCTTTGCACTTTCTGTTGAACAAATTAATTTGCCATCCGCTATTTCAAGAGATTTTATCGATGAATGATCATTCAAAGGTATGTTGAATAAACTTTTTGGTTTTTTTGAAAAATCATTTAGATCCCAAATATTAATGCATCTACCTAATAATGGGCTCATACAAAATGTGGCAATATATCTCTCTGATAATTCAGCCATTTTCAAAATTCTACCCTGTCCTTGAGCAATTAATTTTTTGTCTCCTACCTGAACGATAATTACACCATCTTCGGTTCCATATACATCATATCCATTGGTTAATTTTAGAGCAATCCGTTCGCTTACTTCGGGACTACGACGATCATTTAGCATAGCATTATACTCCTCGATAAAAGTTATGCGCTAATTATACACTATATTATTATGTGTGTGTAAATTTTATTCTCTAAATAAGTCTTATCGGTTGTGCGAAAATACTGAATACCGTGGAAACTTAGGACACATAAAAGAAATTTAGATCAAATGGTTAATTATTGATCACAAATGAGATAAAAATCGAGAAATGCAGAAAAACGAAATAGGCAGGAAATCATATTCCTGCCTATTTTTTGAAAATTAACCAAAGTTATAAGCAAGACCGACACCAACAAAATCAGTGCTCGGTATTTTTTCATCGTCACCCACTTTTTGGATTCGATTCCATGAAACATCCGCGCTTAAATTTTGTGTTAATTCATAACCCGCGCCTAAGCCGAAAGTTGGGTAAAATTTACTCGCCTCATCGTTTAGATGAAATGTTATTGGAAGATGAAAATCAACAAGTTCGGTTCCGCTCCCTTCAAAAGTTGAATTTAAATATGCAACGCCTAATTTACCATAAACATTAAATCCATTATCAAAAGGAATAATACCCTTTCCCACCAAATCAATAGCATAAGTTTTAATTGTTACATTTTCGCTTAAACTATACAGAGGACTAAAAATTTTGGATTCTTCTGTCGCATTGTGAAACTTGGTAAAACCAGCTTCAATGGCAAAATTTTGCATTAACTTATAGCCACCATATACACGTCCAGCTAAACCTGTATCACTTGAACTAGAATCAAATTCAGCACCCCTCCTCCAACTATTTAAAACATCAAATGTATTATTACCACCTTGATGAACGTCACCCCAACCAATTTGACCGCCAAAATATGGACCAGATGGTGCAGCATTTGCATTAGCAGTAATCACTAAACCTGCGGAAATTAACGTGATAGGTAAAATGTGCTTCTTACTTAATTTTATTTTGCTCATAAAAAAGCCTCGTTCCTTTCTAAATTATTAAAAAATATTTGTAACTGCTTACTCCTCAACCAGATCTTGTCGATAGAGAAGTTTCCTAAGAAAGGGAGAACATGACGAGGGAAGCAACCCTTGCTGCGTTCTCCCCTCCTTTGGTGGCTAAAGCGGGCTTGCCACATAACCGTATAGTAATTACATAACGGGCGTGAGTGTAAACAAGAAAACCTACCATGTCAAAAGGCGATATTTTTTGCTCAACCAGAATCGGTTCTCCAACAAAAGTTATAACTCAACTTCGTAGAAACTGCTTCTGTTCTGCGCTTTTTATTCGCAGCTTCCGTAGATATACGAATCGGGAGGGGCAAAGCCTTCAAGTCTTGAAAGCTGGCTAAAGCGTTGGTCAACTTTGAAGACTTGACCCCTTGGACATCTATTATTACACTCACGCGTCTTTCCGTTTTTAAATAATTAAATTTAATCTAAAAAACTTCAATAAAAAAAGGCTTTCATATGACAATAAGAAAATTAAGTAAGAAGCACATTTTACCTATCGCTTTAATTTCCACAGGTTTAGTGATTACCGCTAATGCAAATGCATCGGCTATTTCTGGTCTATATTTTGGTGGCCAATTAGGCGGAAGTAATATTAATGACGAACATAACTTCGTCGAGTATTATGTTGCACACACGAATCACTATTTTAAAAAGAGTTCAAGTAATTCTGGATTTGCTTGGCGAGCATTTGGTGGTTATAAAATTAATCCCATTTTTGCAGTTGAATCAGGCTATACGCATTTTCATAATACAACTGCCGAAGCTTCTCAATTAACCCGTTATGGCTGTATGCATGCAGATGGCACCATTAGGACGTATGCCGTAGATGTCGTTGGCAAAGCGATTGCTTCTATCACTAATGGATTTAATGTTTATGGTAAATTGGGTGGAGCTTATATGCATGCTTCAGCAGATAAACATGTTCCTGCCATCATTAATAATGTTTTGACTATGCAACGCAACACGAATACCAAGACCAGCAATTTCTATCCTACCTTTGGAGCTGGCCTTAGTTTTGATATCACACGAAATTTTGTAACTGATTTTGCTTGGAATCGTTATCAAAAAGTTGGAAGCGGTTCACACAATCTTCCCAGTGCTAATTTTATCGCCGGCGGGTTAAGTTATATTTTTGGATAATTGAGGATCCCCGATTTTAGAGCATCGCAGTTTACGTTGTTGGACCAAATGGCAGGATTGCCATTTGGTCGCACGAAGTGCGCCCAGAGAGCCAAAGTTCTCAATGGATTGTCCAGGGATGGGCGCGAAAAAATGAGCAGTGAAGCGCAAAAAATCGGGAATTTCTGATCGAGATAGTAGAATTGCCGATATTTCGGGGATTATCTTGCAGTTATCTAACCCTTGAGAAAATCCATCAAGGGTTTGTTAACAGCTTCTTGCAAATTATCTAAACCTGTGTATACTTGTCCAAATGGATAAGTTATATCGCATTGGACAAGCATCAAAATTACTAGGCGTCTCGACCAGCACGCTACGTCGTTGGGAACGTGCCGGAAAGATTTCCCCTGAGCGCACTGAAGGCTCTCATCGCCTCTATCGTCTTTCTCAATTCAAAATGTCCCGCAAATCTCAAGCTCGTGACCGTAAAACCATTGCTTATGCACGAGTTAGTAGCCATGACCAAAAATCAGATTTAGACCGGCAAAAGAAAGTACTTGAGATGTCTTGCGCAGCACATGGCTGGAAATTTGAGTTGTTGACAGACTTGGGAAGCGGGATGAATTATTACAAAAAAGGACTTAAAAAGCTACTGAATGCGATACTTGATGGAAATGTAGGCCGATTAGTGTTAACTCATAAAGATCGCCTATTAAGATTTGGAGCTGAGCTTATTTTTGCTTTGTGTGAAGCACGGGAGGTAGAAGTTGTCATTATTAATTCCGGAACTGAAATAAAATTTGAAGAAGAACTCGCAAAGGAT
>JANWKO010000264.1 GCA_025451335.1 Gammaproteobacteria bacterium | reverse complement strand
GTTCTTTTTGTTCTAGTTCTTTTTGTTCTAGTTCTTTTTGTTCTTGTTGTTTTTGATCCTCTGGAGTTTGTAGGTGTTCCTTTCTCCCAATTGCTGATAATTCTTTGCTGATTGTAAGTTGTTCTTGATCCTTTTTTGCAGCCAATGATTCTATTCTTTCAATTACTTGAGCAAGAGTTTGCCCCAATACATTTTTTTCATGTTCTTCACGCATCCATTTTAAACGAGCTTGATTCTCGGGGTTGCTTTTAGCTGCCAATTCACAGTAATGTATAGCTTCTTCTTGATTTTCAGGAATGACTTCGCCTTCCCATAGCATTTCCGCTAATTTTTGTTGTGCCAATACATAACCCGCATCGGCAGCATCACGTAATAATATCGATGCAAATTTAGGATTATCTGCCAACAAATTGATAGCCATCTTGTATTCATTTTCAAGATTGACAAGTGAACTCTTGCTAATACGTTTTGGTTCAATTTTGGTAATCTGGGCAAGAGTTTCAACAATCTGATGAGCAGTAGGACGTTGGGCTGGATCCGCTTGTAAACATTGTCTTACTAGTGAGCAAAGTTCTTTCGGTGCGGAAAGATAAGATTTTTCCGTAAAATCTACTATCTGCATTAATGCTTCAATTTTCATCGTTCTATCTAACGGAATTGATAAATTTTTACCTTTGACTATCATCTCAAGTATTGTGAGACCGAAAGCAAAAATGTCTTCTGCTTTGTGAAAATATGTTTTTTCTGCAAGAGAATCTTTACAAAGGCTGATATGATCTATATATCCAGCTAATATAGCTTGAGGCATACCATGAATAACATCCTTGCTAACGACAATATTACTGTAAGAAATATTTCCATGCACGAGATTCTGATCATGCAATGCCTCTATTGCAGACGCAATTTGCAGTGCTAATGGTGGAAATAATTCGCCAAATTTATTACGCGTTTCTTCTTTATTAAAAAAATCTTGCATCGACGGTAAAGCGGGAACAACTGTTGCAATAGGATTCGGTAAAGAAAAATCTTCTGTTGCAAAATAACCACAATAACCAATGATTAGCTGTAGATGTGGATGCTTCGGTAAACGACGTAGAAGCAAATACTTTTGCACCTGATCTGCCATATATGCGCCAGGTATGGGTATGGGCTTGACTTCTACATCTGTTAAGACTTTTTCAAACTCTAGCTGACGCAAAAAAGGTTTTGTTGTATCAGTCAATTTTAACTGCGATGGCTGAGTGATGTTTGAAGTTGTATCTATTAAATTCGATAATGTTGTTAAAACAGATTGCCCATCTAGAAGACTCATTTTTAAGTCAATTTTAGTTAATCCTTTTTCTTTATATGCGACCTTAGTCACAGGAATATTATGTTCTGTCGATTTATTCAGATAAATTTCTGCCTGTTTTAAATCTTTTGGACACCCCTTTCCTTTTTGATAGGCAGATCCAACAAAAAATTGTGCATAAGGATGATTCTGATCTGCTGCTTTTTTAGCCCAAGCATAAGCTTGTGCATTGTGCCCTCTTTCAGAGAGTAGTAAAGCAAGTTGATATTGTGCTTCTGCATTACCTTGTTGTGCCGCTTTAACGATGCAATCACCTGAGCCGGCAGGTACTACCATGTCATAAATGTTTGAAGGTTTTAAAGCTTCAGCAATAGCCTTAGATCGATTGTTTAAATCAACTTTCGCTAGAGCAATCTGGATATCTTTGCTTTTAGGTCGTTTGGTAGGATCTTCATCTAACATGTGCAGCAAAATTTCAAATAACTCAGGTATCTCTTTGAAGCGAGCATGCAAACCACCTTTCAGCAATTTGTCACGAAGTTCTTTCACATTCAGTTTGCAGGGGTCGCCATTATCTAACATCATGATTTGACAGATAGAAATTGCCATATTGTAGATGTCTGCAGCATGAGTTGCTTCAGACTTGGTTGATTTTTCTGTATCTAAATATCCTACTCTAAATACCAATTGGTTTTGACTATTACGGGATACCACCATGTTATTTAAACGAATATCGCCATGGGCATATTTTTCTTGTGTTTTTTCATTTGCATCTTGATTTTCAAGCATAGCAAGAGCGGCAATTAATTGTCGAAATATAAATAACATTTCAGTTGCGGTAAAAAACTTTTTTTCTTCGCGACGACGAGCGATAAAGCTATCTATGTCTTCCACAAAATCTTGCAAAACAATAGCAGATTGCTTGCGATTATGCGCGGTTCCAAAACTGCGCAGAATGCTTGGATGGATAGGGCATTGTTCTAACCGTTCAAGCTTGGGTAATTGTTTGTCTATTTTTTTTTGATCAACAAATTGTAGACAAACAGGTTCCTGAGAAAGATCATAAATTGCACGGTGTATTTCGCCAGATTTCATGTGTGCGACAGTAGTGAAGTGAGCTAATTTAGATTGGCTTGGTATGACATTATTTGATCTAATTTTCATAAAAATAAACCCTTGGCCGAAAAATGGATTCAAAGTTTATAGCAAGGTTTTTTGTTGTCAATGAATAATGGGATAAATTGGATCATGCATATAATTACTCATACAAACTAGCGTTCAGGTATATGCAAATTTGCATATGCTGAATTCAAAAAAATACAGAATAATTGATCTATTTAAACACTTTTTTGAAACAAGTTCGACGAAGAATATATGCTAAATGGTTACCATTCAATTCCTATCATAATACAATTTAAACCACTACCGATACCTAAAAATCCAACGCGATCGCCCTGTAAAAGAAAACCTACATCATTAGCTATGGCAGCTGTAATAGGTAAAGCAACGGTACCTGTGTTACCTAACGTCTGATATGTTGTAAAATCACTGGTGCTCGGAATGGCTAACGCTTTTCTTATTGCTAATTGGTTTGCGTCACCCACTTGATGACAAATAAATTTACCAGGTGGTGAATTGTTCCAAGGCATTTCCTGAAGAAAATCAGAATAAGTTTCTTTACCAAGCGCGATACCATTATTTAATACTCCGATGGCATCTGTTTGCATACTAATTTTTGTAGGTGATTGGTCTTCATTTAGAACTCCCCAACGACATAATTCATGCCATTTCGATTCTTGTCTTGCTACCCCACCTACTAATTTATGACTTCCTTTCATATGACGATTTGATAATACGATGGCAATTGCGCCAGATCCACCTGTTAAAGTAGATAGCGATAACATAAAATGCTTCATCTCACGCCGTTGATTTATTTCTTCAATCATAGTGTCAATAATTTCACGGCAACTCTCTGCCGATACAACCAGCCCCGTTTGAATTTGCCCTAATTCAATAGCATTCGCTACTTGTAATATTCCATTTAAAACTCCCAAACAGGCATTTGACACATCATAAATCAAAGCTCGAGGCGAAACTTGGAGTTTGTTCGCAACTGCGCAAGCTGTAGCAGGTTCAAAAAAATCACGACCAACGCCGCAATAAATTAACATCTCACTATCACTGGCTTCAATATTGCTATCTGAAAGCGCTTTTCTACCAGCAACAGCAGCTCCATCACTTAAACGATGATGGGGTGGCCAATAACGACGTTCTCTAATTTTGCTCAAGGATTCAAGCTGACCCATCGGGATTCCTAAAACATCATAAGTAGCTTGTAGACGAAGCTCGAGTTCTCTGGTTGTGATTTTTTCAGAGGGAAGCTCGTATGAAATAGAATTAATAAAAACTTTTTCGTATCGCATATAGACCTTTATTATCGATTTAAAATATGGAATAGACGAGAAAAAAAACTATTACTTTTATTATTAATTTCAGCTGTAAAACAGGGCAAATTTAATTTTTTTAAAATAGCGTTGGCTGCATGAAATCCTGATTCGCAAGCTTTTTCCATTGTAGGAACTTTATAATGAGTTCGACAATACTCACCCGCTAAATATAAATTCACTAAAGACGTTTCTGTTTGCGGCGCACAACTATAATACCCAGGAATAGGAGTAAAAAGCATATTAGAATTGATAAGCCAATTATTATTTTGCTGAGAATAGGAACTCTTCAAGAGAGAAGGTTTATATTTTTCAAATTCATCTTTAGATATATATTGTAAAGCATCATCCAAGTGCCAATCTATAATAATACTTTTGTCAACAATTCCACACTGAGCTAACAACTCATCTTTTATTTCTTCTCGAGTACATTGTATCAATGGTTTATGGTAGATAATTCCTTCGGACAGTGCGTTAGTAAAAGTAACAGATAAAATATTTAAGTTTTTATCAACTTTACCAAGTTTTTTCCAAAATCCATTTCCTTGGATAACAGTGACAAGCCCCCAAGAACTGCTTGAATAAACAGTTGCCAAACCCGGATAAAAAGTTTGAAGTGTCGGTAATTTCGAAAGATAAAACTGAGCACCATTAGACCATTGAAAGCATTGATCCAGAATATTTACATTTAAATCAGTAGTTGATAATAAGCCACTATTGTTCAAAATTCTTTTTGCATTATCATAATTGACTGCTAAAATAAAAAAATCTCCGGAATAAGAAGTCTCAAGAGAATCACAATTCAAAACATAATTTTCCACTACTTTTAAAGTGGATATTTTAGTTTTCGTGATAATTTTTACCCCACAGTCTTGTAAGTAGTTTTTCCAAGGATTAAATAGAGATTCACTATTAGGACCATTAAACATTTTAACAGTATGAATATTATTTATCATAGCATTGCCTAACTTAAGCAATTTTAAAGTTAGTATCGAAGATGAGCTCGGTTGAACAGCTCCACCAATTTGAGCTATTTTAAAAATTGTATCAAAAAAACTCTGGCTCGAACCTTCTAGATGAAGCAATGTTTTCGTATCTAATTTATCATATTCTGCAATAAATTTTTCAGATGAACAATTCCAAAGAAAAATTAACTTAAATATCAAGATTAATTCTCGTATTTTCAAACCATTTTTTAACATTATTAATAGTAATCTAGAATAAACGATAGGTTTCTTAATAAGAGAAATAGAGCGATGCCTATTTTGTTTGAAAAAAAGTAAAAAATCGTTATAATATGAACATAAATCAAATTGAACAAGATTATATTCATGATCCAAACATGAATTTTTTTGCAAAGACTTTAATATTTCATAAAAATAATAATATTCATCATGCACAACACGCAGAGAATGTTCAGTAGGAAAATTATTTCTCGTATATCGACTTTTTGCCTGTCCACCAATATCGTCTGCTTCTTCAATAAGAGTTACATCGCAACCCGATGATAAAAGTAGATGAGCAGCAGTTAGTCCACTAATGCCTGCACCAATGATAATAATATTTTTTTTTGATTGAGTTTGGTCCATTTATTTTATTTTTTCCTAATGATAATTTAATGTACTCCAAAACAAAATAGTGAAATGACACAAGCAAAACCTATTGTCCAAAATAATGTACGTAGTAGTGCTAAATCATTTAAGTAACAAATTGCATATATGATACGAGATACAACAAATACAATAGCTATCTTATCTATGGTTGGTTGAACAGTATGTGTTAAATGAGCAATGATTACTGCGATACCAAAAGCTGGGGCAATCTCGAAACTATTTAATTGAACGAAATGAGCTCGTTTTCGCCAGCCTTCTAATTTTGAAAGATATTCTCTCGGCTCGTGATTGTTAAAATTTTTATTGGATTTAGCAATTGCAGTAAAAATATATGGAAAAATTATCATAGCCAACACACTCCAATAGCCAATTGTCATAGCGCATCTCCTTTGCATTTTATCAACTTAGAATAACTTACCCTAATTTCAACGTTATTACAAAAA
Organism: Gammaproteobacteria bacterium; assembly: GCA_025451335.1. Lineage (GTDB taxonomy): Bacteria > Pseudomonadota > Gammaproteobacteria > DSM-16500 > DSM-16500 > JAJPGW01. Next base: position 1,871 of record JANWKO010000264.1, on the reverse strand, counting down.
AATTTGATTAAAAATAATGTTTAAAAAAGTAAAAATAAAACTATTAGTTAAAACCATGACTTTTTCCTTTTTTGCCAGGTGTTATACAGGACAAATTTAATTTTTTAAATATTTGATTTGCAGCATGAAAACCAGATTCACAAGCTTTTTCCATTGTGGGTATTTTGTAATGAGTCTGACAATATTCGCCTGCTAAATATAAATTTTCTATTGGTGTCTTAGCATTAGGTGCGCATCCATAGTAGCCTGGTATGGGAGTAAAAAGTAAATTCGTATTGATAAGCCAATTTTGATCTTGTTCTGAATATGAATCCTGTGCGAGATGAGCTTTAGATTTTTGGAATTCATCGTTTGAAATATATTTAAGTGCATCATCTAAGTGCCAATCAATAAAATTTTGATCTTTGATCCCGCATTGAGCTAATAATTCATTCTTAATTTCATCAGAAGTACATTTTGTCAATGGTTTATCATAGATAACGCCATTAGTATTCGCGTTAGTATAAGTAACTGATAAAATATTTAAGTTTTCACCTATTTTATCAAAATTTTTCCAAAAACTTCTTCCCTGAATAACAGTTACAAGGCTCCAGGGACTATCAAGATAAGCAGTGACAAGACCCGGATAATAATACTGAGCTTGATTGTTGGGTAATTGTGAAAAATAAAACTGAGATCCATTAGACCATTGAAAACATTTATCAAGAATATTTATATTAAAATTAATTTGTTCTAATAAATTACTTTTTGCAAGAATATGTTTTGCTTGGTGATAATTCACCGCTAAAACATAAAAATCTCCTAAGAAAATGGAATTATCTTCAGCATGGCAACTCAAAATTCGAGTAGAATCTCCTTTCAAATGAGAAATTTCTTTCTTAGTAATTATGGTTAAGCCAAGAGCTAGCAAATAATCTTTCCATGGTTTAAATAATGCTTCACTGCTAGGTCCATTAAACATTTTAACAGAATGAATATTGTTTACCATTGCATGCCCTAATTCCAATAATTTTAGGACCAGTATAGAAGAAGAATCAGTTTTAGCAGCACCAAGAGTTTGTGCAATTTTGAAAATCGTATTATAAAAAGGTTGATTTAAATCTTTTATTTGTAATAATGTTGCAGCATCCACTTGATCATATTTTTTAATTAATTCTTCGGATGACATACGCCAAAGTAACATAACTTTTATTATTATAAATATTTCGCTTAATTTTATTCCTATTTTTAAAAAAATTTTTAATAATTTAAAATAAATTACAATTTTATGAGACAAGCGGATTTTAGAGTGCTCACCTCTTTTGAATAAGATCGACGTATTTTTGTAAGAAGTAAGCAAATCAAATTGAGAAAGGTTATATTCCTCATCTAAATATGATTGTTTCTGTAATATCTTTAATATTTCAAAAAGATAAAAATATTCATTATGAACAACCCTTAATGAGTGCTCAGTTGGAAATCCACTCTTATTATAACCACTTTTTGCTTGACCACCAATTTCATCTGATTGCTCAATGATAGTCACGTCACAACCTGCCGAAACAAGTAGATGAGCTGCTGTCAAACCAGCAATGCCAGCGCCAATAATAATAACTTTACATGATTGTTTTGTACTAGTCATTATTAATCCTTTAATTAAAAATGCTTGTCAATTAAATAATATGAATAATCAATAACTGGAGCATTTAACATACCACTAATAATTTCACCGCAATAATAAGTATTATTTTTAGATTGAGCTACTTCAATTCTATCGTAAATTCCACTCCTTATTAACTCCGGGCTAAATGCTGGAGAATAGTAAGGAAATTTCACCACATCAAGCCATTTTATAACCTTGCAATTGAATCTTGTTTCTAACTTTTTAGTGT
>JANWKO010000263.1 GCA_025451335.1 Gammaproteobacteria bacterium | reverse complement strand
GGAAGAAGATTTTACCAATTTATTGAGAATTTTAACTACTTAATGGGTGACTATTTATGAAAGTATCCATCCAACGCTCAGCATTATTAAAGCCTTTACAAATGATTAGTGGCGTTGTTGAACGCCGCCAAACTTTGCCTATTTTGTCTAATGTTTTATTGACAGTTAAAGATCAAACGCTTTTTTTAACTGGCACGGATCTTGAGATCGAAATGATTGGCACTGCCCCATTAGATCAAGTAATGGAAGTTGGATCCATTACGGTTTCTGCGCGCAAATTGCTGGATATTTGCCGTGCTTTACCAGAAGCAGCAGAAGTGCAATTGCTATTAGAAAGCGATCATATATTGCTGCGTTCGGGTAAGAGTCGTTTCAATCTCGCCACACTTCCGGCGCATGATTTTCCCAATGTAGAAGAAGGTCCTTTTACAACGCAGTTTAAAATGCCGCAAGTTAAGCTAAAAAAATTACTGAGCAAAACGCATTTTGCTATGGGACACCAAGACGTGCGTCATTATTTAAATGGCGCTTTATTTGATATTCACCAAGGTACGGTAAAATGTGTTGCAACAGACGGCCATCGCCTAGCACTGAGTTCTATTCAAGATGAAAATATTGGCGATGCGAAAACAAAAGTGATTTTGCCGCGTAAAAGTGTGTTGGAATTAATTCGTTTATTGGATAACAGTGATGAGAATATCACGGTATGTGTTGGTGAAAATCATTTTCGCGTGATTTCTGCTGATTTCACCTTAACGTCTAAATTGATAAATGCTCAGTATCCTGAATACGATCGATTAATTCCACGTAATATTGTCAACACTGCCTTAGCTAGTCGTGAAATGTTGAAGCAAGCTTTGACACGCGCATCAATCTTATCAAATGAAAAATTTCGTGGAGTACGTTTGCAGTTGGAACAAGATTTATTACGCATTATGGCGAACAATCCCGAACAAGAAGAGGCAGAAGAATTGGTGCAATTCGAATATCAAGGCAGCTGCGTTGAAATTGGTTTTAATGTTGCATATTTGCTTGATGTGGTTTCAACACTGGCTTCCGAAAAAATTCGCTGGTCTTTTAACGATCCGAATGGCGGTGTGTTGATTGAAGCTTCAGAAGAGGAAGCAGATGGTGCTACAACTGCTTCTAATAAAGAGCATAGCATTTATGTGGTGATGCCGATGCGATTGTAAAAGAGGAGGGTCCCATACTCGAGTGTTTGATGCGAAAGCTTGGAAATATTATCGCGGTCTTTTTGTTTCATAAGTTGCGTCTGATTTATCTTTTTGAATGTCAGGTTTTATATCAATAATATAATCTTTTCCAGCCAGTTTTAAGTCGGACTGAAGTTTTAGTAAGCAGTTGATATAATTATCCCTTTGCGCGTGATTTACAGAGCTTTTTCCAAAATCTGTAAATGATATTAAATAATTTGGTCCTTCATAGAGCAGTCGTGTCAAATCGATTTTGCAATTGATCAATTTTTCAAAATTAAAAATCAAATTATAATTTTCAGATTGATCTAGAATTGAAGCTTGTTCGATTGTTAAATTCTTAGCTGTGTTAATATCCAAGCATTTATTTACTATAAGAGTATAAATACCATAAAAAGATAAAAATTTAATTTGTTCTTTGCTGAAGTTGAGAGCGTCTGTGATATCGATGTGTTTTAAAACGATGAGTTCATAGACTGAATTCGTGAGATTATTCACTTTTTCTAATGAAAATTCACAACTTAATTTGCGAGCATCTTTTGCAGCTATTATTTTTTTACCCACTAAATTTCGTATATAGCGACTATCTAGAAAAGTGGCTTGATCTTCAGTTAAGTTTTTTGATAATTGCAAGGCTTCGTAGATATTGATGTTTTTATGACGAAAAAGTTTTTCTAGCATTTTTGATTTCGAATAGTAAATGTAATCTTCTTTTTTGCACTCTTCGAAAAGCACGGTGCCATCTTGATTTAGCGAAGTGGTAAATTGATGTTTTTCTAAGATTTCTTTATGTGTTGAATCATCCTTAAAAGTAATGAGAGCTTCATTCAAAGCTTTTTTGATTATTTCACTGTTAAAATTGATACTTAAATCTTTCATGAAATATTTAGCATCTTGGCATGCATTCCATATGTTAGAGACTAAAGTAAGGTACAAAAAGAGTTTATGGTCCTTTGTCAAAGGATCTTTTTCTTCATCTTTTAACAATGAGATAATATCGGTCCACCATCTGGCAGCAAATTCTGCTTGGCTTTCAACAAAACCATTGCATGAAGTCATTTCTTGGTCTTCTTGTTTTAACGTATCTATTCTTATTTCGACTAATGTGGAATCGGGTTGTGGGGCTTTTGAGGTTAATGAGTTTTCGAATGATTTACTTTTAAACATGCCGAGCATTTGACCACCCCTGTTTGTTTTGTTTATAAAGTTTCGTATCTTAATAAAATAAAGAAAAACGGTCAAATATCAGGATTAACCCCCAAACATAGCTTTACCCCCTTATATTTGTTATTCTTGAACAAATGTTCTTAATAAACAGTAGTCTCTATGGCCTTGCTACGACTTGATATCGCTGATTTTAGAAATTTAGGCTCTGTGAAACTAGAGCCTGTTGCGCAAGGATTTAACATTTTATATGGAAATAATGGGAGCGGAAAAACCAGCTTACTTGAGGCTATTTATTTTCTTAGTTTAGGGCGTTCATTTCGCAGTTCGACTATCGCGCGAATAATCAACAAAACCGCTAATAAGTTCCATCTTTTTGCCCATATTTTGGCTGATTCGAATCAACATATTCCAATAGGCGTAGAGCGTCATCAAACGGGTGAAGCAAAAATACGAATTTCTGGCAAGGATGTGCGTACAACAGCTGAGTTAGCTAATTTAACCCCTGTTCAACTTATTAATTCTCATTGCTTTAACCTATTGGAAGCCCCCAGTTTTCGGCGCAAATACCTAGATTGGGGAGCATTTTATTTATCGAATGATTTTTTGCGTATTTGGAGGCAATATGAATGCGCATTAAAACAACGTAATGCGGCTTTGCGCGGTCAATTAACAAAACAAGAGCTTTCTGTATGGACGCAGGAGGTGATTGAAAATGGGATTCAATTAGATCGCGTTCGGCGTGAATATGTTGAAGTTTTGCTGCCATTATTGGCCAAGACAGTTAACGATATTTTGCCAATTAAAGATCTGGAAATGAGTTATCTGCCTGGTTGGGACAGTAATATAAGCTTATCAGAGGTATTGGCTTATACGATCGATAAAGACAGGCAGTTAGGCTATACTCAAAATGGGCCTCATCGCTTTGATTTCAAAATAAATGTTAACAAGATTCCCGCGAAAGATATTTTATCAAGAGGACAGCAAAAGTTGTTCGTTTGTGCTATGATAGTGGCCCAAGGGGCGCTATTGAGCAGCCTTACAAATAAAAAGCCAATTTACTTAGTGGACGATTTACCATCAGAGCTAGATATAACGAGTAGAACGAATCTGATGTCGTTGCTTTCAAAACAAGAAGCGCAAATATTTGTCACCGCTGTTGAGCGAGAAACTTTAGATGGATTGTTAGGAAGTCACTCAATGAAAATGTTTCACGTGGAACATGGTGATGTAAAGGAAATGAACTGACAAGTTTAGATTGCATAGTGCAGTCGACATAAAATTGCGGAGTAATGAGTGTGAAAACAGCAGCAAGCTATGATTCTTCGAAAATTAAAGTTCTCAAGGGGTTAGACGCAGTACGTAAACGACCAGGTATGTATATCGGTGACACAGATGATGGTACGGGTTTGCATCATATGGTATTTGAGTTAGTCGATAACTCAATTGACGAAGCTCTGGCCGGTTATTGCGACACAGTGCATGTTACTATTCATATAGATGAAACAATTAGTGTAAAAGATAACGGTCGAGGTATTCCTGTCGATATTCATCCAGAAGAAGGTCGATCAGCTGCTGAAGTTATTATGACGGTGCTCCATTCGGGAGGCAAATTTGATAATGAATCCTATAAAATATCGGGTGGGTTACATGGTGTAGGTGTTTCAGTCGTTAATGCATTATCAGACGACTTACATTTAATCATACGTTTAAATGGTAAATTGTACGAACAACACTATAAAAATGGCGATCCACAAGCTCCTTTAGCTGAAACTGGTGAAACAGGAGAAAGAGGTACAGAGGTTCGATTTAAACCTAGCCCTGAGATTTTTACCAATATTCATTTCTCATATGAAATCTTGGCAAAGCGTTTGCGAGAGCTATCATTTCTAAACTCAGGAATTCGAATTTTTCTGAATGATGAACGTTCCGGCAAAAGCGACGCTTTTGAATATCATGGTGGGATAAAAGCATTCGTCGAAGATCTCAATCGAAATAAAACTCCTGTAAATTCAAAGGTTTTTTATTATTCAATGGAAAAGGACCGTGTGACAGTAGAAGTGTCGCTTCAATGGAATGATTCATTTAATGAGCAGATTTTTTGTTATACAAATAATATTCCGCAAAAAGATGGCGGAACACATTTAGCAGGATTTCGCAGTGCATTAACCCGGGTTTTAAATAACTACATTGAATCGGAAGGTTATTCAAAGAAAGCAAAAGTTTCAACCACCGGCGATGATTTTCGTGAAGGTTTAACAGGGGTACTGTCTGTCAAAATGCCAGATCCAAAATTTTCATCACAAACCAAAGATAAACTAGTATCTTCTGAAATTAAAGCCATCGTCGAATCCACCATGGGCGAAAAATTCCAAGAATATTTGATGGAATATCCTCAAGATGCGAAAGCGGTAGTGACAAAAGTAATTGACGCCGCTCGTGCCCGTGAAGCAGCACGTAAAGCTCGTGAAATGACCCGTCGAAAAGGGGCTTTAGACATAGCTGGATTGCCAGGTAAGTTGGCAGATTGCCAAGAAGAAGATCCGAGTAAATCCGAATTATTTATCGTTGAGGGAGATTCAGCAGGCGGATCAGCAAAACAAGCTCGTGATCGTAAATCGCAAGCAATTTTACCTTTGAAAGGTAAAATTTTGAATGTGGAAAAAGCGCGCTTTGATAAAATGTTGTCTTCAGCCGAAGTTGCGACACTTATTACGGCGTTAGGATGCGGGATTGGTCGAGAAGAATACAATCCTGACAAATTGCGTTATCATAGCATCATCATCATGACCGACGCGGATGTTGACGGATCCCATATCAGGACATTACTTTTGACTTTCTTTTATCGTCAAATGCCTGAGTTAATCGAACGCGGCCATGTTTATATTGCGCAACCACCTTTATACAAAGTGAAAAAAGGGAAACAAGAGCAATATATAAAAGACGACGATGCTTTGGAATCTTCATTAATTCAATCAGCATTGGATGACGCTTCTCTTTTTGCTAGTCAAAATACACCACCTATTATTGGATTGGCTTTAGAAAAATTAGTAATGGAATATCAATCAGTTATATCGACGATTCGTCGTTTAAGCCGACGATATCCACCTGCACTATTAGAAGCTTTAATCTATATACCACCCATAGAAGATGCCAAGTTGGCGAACCGTCAAGATGCTGAAGCTCTTATGCAACAAATTCAACAATTTTTAAGCACCAAGGAGGATGTAGCCACGCAATATTCAGTTGAAGTGGTAGAAGATTCTGAAAAACATTTATGGCTACCAATGGTCACTTTATCACATCACGGCGTTGTCCATAAGTATATGATTAACAAAGATTTATTTTTATCCGGCGAATATCGCAAGCTAACTGATCTGGGTGCAAAGTTGAATGATTTGATACAGTCCGACGCTTATATAAAAAGAGGCGAAAAGCAACACGCGATTACAAAATTTTCAGAAGCAGTCGAATGGTTAATATCTGAAGCCAAAAAAGGTCAATCTATTCAAAGATATAAAGGATTAGGGGAAATGAACCCGGAACAATTATGGGATACTACTATGAACCCAGAAGTAAGGCGTTTATTGCAAGTCAGAGTCGAGGATGCTGTGGCAGCAGATAAAATCTTTACAACCTTAATGGGGGATCAAGTTGAACCACGTCGTGAATTTATTGAAGCGAATGCATTGGATGTAGTGAATCTGGATGTTTAATAAAAAAACTTCCTTGTTTTGTTATTTCTAGAGCCATCCCCTTCGCTTGAAGGGGCCGCTCAAGTCTTCTTCTTTAGCTTCACGAGATTTGATACTGAATTTTTTAAGTCATTGATAATGATGCCAAATTTGGTAGTGGGATTCTACAATGATTAGAAATAATTTAATGCCAAATCGGTTTGAATCTAATGATATTTTCTATGCTAAAACAAATAAATAATCCCTTTTTTTACCCATATTTTGTGCCCATACTATATAATAAAAATGTAACCCCACTTGGTGAAAAGTCTCTAGATTCAGTGTAGTACCTTCCGCTGTAGGGGTTTGATCTTAATTCAAGTTCAAAGCTTGAGCGAGGTAATGATGGGCGAAATTAAAACACCAAAAGAAGCACAGAAAGAACCCATGGCTTTACTGGAGCAATATGCTGAGGCGACCCTAACTAAAGTTATTTCGAGTCAAAATGATTTAGACACTAAAGATCGTGTCATGGAAGAATTGCTCTTATATTGCAAAGAACAAGGGAATATCGCTGTTTTAAAAAGCGCAACCATTCTTGCTTCTGACCCAACTTCTCGAGCCGTGCAAAATTGTAAATCGTTAATGCTAAGCAAAGGTATTCATCCAGGACAAGTGTACGCGGCGACTCGTTCACTAATTAGTTTATTGCTCGCAAGTGGAGGTGGTGAAACGGTAACAAGGAAACAAAAAGGAGAAACCAATAATGCCTTTAGCGATCAACAACGCCATCTTCGCGATTTAGTGCATGAAGCTGTATTACAAGGTGTCAGCGATATACATATCCAAGTCCGTGCAACCTATACCAAAATTCGCATGCGTCAACATGGTGAATTACGATTATATGCAGAATGGTCAGAAAAATTAGGTAGAGAAATTGCTTCTGTGGCCTTCAATAAAGAAACAGATCACGCAACATCACATTTTAATCCTCTGGTGCCTCAAGATGCTTCTATGCCGTTAAAAATTCAAGGCAAAGATATACGTTTACGGCTTGCGAGTGTACCTGCCCATGGTGGGTTTGACATGGTAATGCGTATATTGGCAACGGGTGAAGAACGCAACAAATCACTGGAACAATTAGGCTATACAAAAAATCAAGTAGAAATTATAAAAATGGCCTTAAAACTACCCTTTGGAGCGATAATTGTAGCGGGGCCAACGGGTTCTGGTAAAACGACAACCTTGGCAAGTTGTATGGAAATGGTCGATGGCAGTTTAAAACTTTACTCGATTGAAGACCCAGTTGAAAAAGTAGTTGAATCAGCGACGCAAGTTCCTGTTAATACTGAAAAGGAGGATCGTACGTTTGGTAGTATGGGACGTGCGGCTTTACGTATGGACCCAGATGTTATTATATTGGGAGAAATGCGTGATGAAGATACTGCGCATGTGATGGTACGTGCATCAATCACGGGTCACTTAGTGTTAACAACAGTTCATACTAACAGAGCCACTGCAATTGTAACTCGCTTAGTAGACATGGGAATTTCACCTGTGCTGTTAAGTGACCCTAGTGTATTACGCTGCTTAATGTGTCAACGTTTAATTCCAAGAGTATGTCCTCACTGTTCAGTACCGCTTCGAAGTTCTCCTAAACATTTACCTTTCATTCCTGATTGGGAAGCGGTGTTAGGTTCAGAAATTATCGACAAAGCACGTGCAAGAGGTCCGGGTTGCGCTAAATGTCATCGCACCAGCGTCAGTGGGCGAACGGTTGTAGCAGAAGTCATTTGGGTTGACGAAGAAGGAAGGCATTTTATTCAAAAATGCGATACGCTAAATTGGGAAAAATATTTGAAAGAAAATGG
>JANWKO010000262.1 GCA_025451335.1 Gammaproteobacteria bacterium | reverse complement strand
ATTTGGTCCATATTTAGCATTTGCTGGGTGGATTAGTTTAATTTGGGGTCCAGAAATTATGCAAATCTATTTACATAAATTTGTAATGTGATGTAGTTTATGCTTGTCATTGGACTCACAGGGGGCATTGGCAGTGGTAAAACTACTGTTGCTAAATTATTTTCAGAACACGGTGTGAAAGTTATTGATACAGATCAATTAGCCCGTGATGTTACACAACCTGGCCAAGAAGCACTTCATAACATTACTACGAAGTTTGGCAACTCTATTTTGAAATCTGACGGAAGTTTAGACCGAACAGCTCTTCGCAAAATAATATTTAAAGATGAAAACAATCGTGCATGGTTAGAAAAATTACTACACCCATTAATTCGCAATGAAATGAAACGCCAAATTGAATCTAGCAAGTCATCTTATTGTATCGTTATCATTCCTCTATTGTTCGAAACCGAACCTAATCCTCTTATTAATCGAGTTTTAGTCGTGGATGCTCCTGAAATTGAACAAATAAGAAGGACACAAAAACGTGATAACTCAACTCAACCAGAAGTGGAAGCCATATTAAAAACCCAAGTTTCTCGAGCTAAAAGATTAGCTGCTGCAAATGATATCATAACAAATGATGGTTCACTTGCTGATTTAATTCCTCAAGTTAATAAGCTGCATTTACTGTATACCGCCCTGAATAAAGAAGGGAGAAGGTAGTGAGAAAATGTTGCTTCTAAGCTTACACTCTCAACCCTTTGGTGGCTTAAGATCAAACCCTTAGCACTTATAACTTATTCCTAAATTTTTATTTTTATTGAGGAACTTCTTGAAGAGACATGATATTATTTATATAAGATCAACTACTTATTTATTGTGAAAAGTTATGACTGCTACTAGTGATGTAATCATTTATGAACAACCTCTTAATGAATTGATTCGTGTTTGCTTAAGGCTTGAACATCTATTTACACAGCTTGATCATCATCTGACCGATAATTCAAATTTAGGCACGCGGAATACAATTGTAAATATAATACATTTATTAAACCTGCTTGATCGACCTGATTTAAAAGCCAAGCTGGCTAAAGAATTAAGTCTTCATATGTCTGTGTTATCACGATTAAAAAATACTCCGCAAATTGATCATAAAAAACTAGATGAATTGTTAGAACAATTAGACGAACTCTCTCGTCTTTTTATAGACAGCAACGGTAAAATTGGTCAAAACTTGCGTGAAATAGAGCTATTGAATACATTGCGTCTTCACTTATCTAGCCCTGGAGGTGGATGTAGCTTTGACGTTCCTGTTTATCATTATTGGTTACAACAACCTATTAAAAGTCGCCAAGAAATCATTCAATCTTGGCTTGATGAATTTAGCAAAATTCGATTAGCAACAAAACTTGCCTTACAATTAATACGCGAAGGTACAAAAGTCCAAAATAAAACAGCAGAAAAAGGCTTTTATCAAGAATTACTCGATCCACATATAAACTTACGCTTAATTCGCGTTGGAGTACCAAAAGACATACCTGCTTTTCCTGAAATCAGTGTTAGTCGTCACTTTGTTGGGGTCCGATTTTATTCAGCAAACATTCATGATCGTCCTTCCCAATATTTACAAAATCTCCTCTTCACTCTTTCTTATTGTATTTCTTAAGGCAGAAGCTTCGTGAGTATCAAAAAAGAAAATATTTCTTGTCCTACTTGCGGTAAAAAAGGGACTTGGACCACAGAAAATGCTTTTCGCCCTTTTTGTTCCGATCGATGTAAATTAATTGATTTAGGCGAATGGGCTGATGAACAACATCGCATTCCTGGGGATCCAGTCAATCCTCATGAAACTGATGAGTCAGATGAAAAATAAACGTCCTTAATATTCTCTTAAGTATTCCCTTGTATCTTCTCAATAAAATAAATTCAAGGAAATGCAAATGTCATCGTCCCGAAAATCAGTAAAATCTTCACTAATCATCAACAGAGCTGATTCTCCTACGATGCAAGATGAGACTGTCATGTATTGGGATGATAATTTTGAAGGTCAGACTTATGATGATTCAACTACAGCTTTAATTCACCAGGAAATCAAAGATACCTATAAACAACAAAAAAAGGTAAATAAAGCAATTCAACAAGCGATGCTTAATGGAAATACTGAAAAAATTAAATTAATTAAAAATAAAGTTAATGATACTCATCAAGATTTTCAAAAATCGGGCCAAGAAAAAATAAAAGAACATATGAAGGCAAGCCAAGTTGTTGATATTAAAGAAATGGATGAAATCGAACAAAAACTCGTTCAATATTCTAAACAATTTTTTAAAGCCCCACAAAAGGATAAAGAAGAAGTTAAAAAATCTGAAGCTAGTTGCTGGGCAAGTATTTTTTGTTGTTGTCGAAACGATAAAAAAGATGCTAAACAAATTTCATCTCTCCAATCGCCTCTTTTACAAACAATGTCATAAGTTTGAACTTTAGCACAAGGAGAAATCAATCATGATGAGAACCTCCACCAAACAAAATACAACTAAAAAAATATGGAATGGCAAATCCCATAAAAAATCTAAAATAGCTCAATTTGATGATTCTTCTGATGGACAAATAACACATTTCGATATAGTTGCAACAAAATCGAATCGACACGATTATGGTTGGTCACATGGTTGTCTTATTAAATTAAAGCAAGCAAAGGAGATATTTGAAAAACAAAAACTTGCTGTAAATTTGAATGATGCGTGTCTCCATGCTCAAGAATATATCGATAAAAACAGTGGCAAATTTAATACTAAGGCAAAGACCTGGAGAAAAATTTTATTACCTTATCAATACTTGCTTCTAACTGCCTACATTAAAATATTTGCTGACGCAAATCGAAGTTTCGACATTGAACAGACAAGCATTAATTTAAAACGCTTATATCTTGCCTTCGAACGACTCAAATCATATTTTGAAAATATCAAAAGAAATTTGCTCGGTATAGACAATCCAGAATCAATAAAAGGTTTCAATGGTGAAGAAATTGGGGCAAGCTTAGCTACATTTGATACCTGCATTGATGAATCTCAAAAAGACATTATTAAAGCTACTTATTTATTAGCAGATTTAAAAGCAAAAGAAACGTTAGATTTAAAATCTCCTGTAGATTCTAAACAAGATGAAGTTTCAAAGTTAAAATCGTCATTAGATTCTAAACAATTCGAAGCTTCAAAGTTAAAATCCTCAGCTTATTTTAAACAAGCAGAAGATTCAGAATTAAAATCGTCACATATTTTTAAACAAGAAGAACCTTCAAAGTTACAATCGTCACCAGTTTCAAAGCAAACAGAAGTCTCGGCATCAAAATCACCAGCAAATTCTAAACAAGCAGAAGTTTTAGAGTTAAAATCTTCAGCAGATTCAAAACAAAGAGAAGACTCAGAGTCAAAATTATCACTTTATCCAAGTCACGCTGAAGCATCAAAATTTAACTCATCAGCGATCTCAAAATCGACAGAAGAATTAGATTCAAAATCGTCTACGGAATTACAACAACGCGCAATACTAGTAAAAGATTTATTAATATCTTCAGAACTAAAGCAAAATGAAACAGCACTTTTAGCAAAAACTGGTAGTGACATTATAGACTCTAAAATTTGTGAAATTCTTAAAAATTTTGAATCTCCCAAAGATCAGGTGGAAAATAAAACTTTTGAAGAATTACATGAAAGTGTAGAAATCTTTGCTAATGAAAATTCTCCTATTAGTCAATCCTCATCAGTAAAATCAGAAAAGAGTCAAGATTTAAAACTACAAACAAAGCTCACAATCGATATACCTGATGAAGATTTTGTTGAAATTGATTATGGAAAGATGAAATATCAAGAAATTCCTTCGCCAATAAATTCATCTATTTTAAAAGAACCAGGATGTTGTGATCGTTGGTGTTGCCGTTTTTGGAGTAAGAAACCAGGTGGTGAATCATTAACAAAAGAAGTTCAAAAGCCATCTAGCCCCAAAATACAAACTATGTACTAAGGCCTGATTATTTATCAAGTATTGATTTCACACAGTCGATCTATTATGGCTTTATTTCCATCAGGAAAATGATATTGAACTAATTCATTTGGTGACACCCAGCGTATTAACTGACCCTCGGCTCCAAATGGTTCGCCTGAATAATTTGTTATACACCAATTATCTAGTAAAACTGTTCTGTCAGGATAAGTATATTCGAATTTAAACCAAGGGTTAGCTGAGATAATTTGAATGCCGATTTCTTCATGAAATTCCCGTTGTAAAGCCAAAAAAACATCTTCATTTTTTTCGACTTTACCACCTGGAAATTCCCAAAGTCCCGGACAATATTTATGTGCAGGACGCTGGGCAATTAAAACTTCTCCAGATTGATTCTTTATAATACCAACAACCACATGGATCAAGAGAAACTACCATGGCATTGTTTATACTTTTTCCCTGAACCACAAGGGCAAGGATCATTTCGACCGACTTTTTTCCCACCAGCTGGTCGTATAAATGGTACAACTTTTTCAGATTTTTCTGCGACTGCTACTTCTTCTGAATCAGGCATTGCACTCATTTCCGCATGTTGATATTGCATTTTAGTATTGAGTGCTTCTCGGCGTTGCGCTTCCAACTGCTCAACATCCTGTTCTTGACGCACTTCAAACTTACTCAATGTGGAAATAACTTCATAATTCACTTTATCAAGCAACATGACAAACAATTCAAATGCTTCACGTTTATATTCTTGTTTTGGGTTTTTTTGCGCATAACCACGCAAATGAATTCCCTGGCGCAAATAATCCATTGCTGCTAAATGTTCACGCCATAAGGTATCCAATGTTTGTAACATAACGGCTTTTTCAAATTGACGCATGACTGACACGCCAACGTTATCTTCTTTTTGTTGATAGGCTTCTTTTATGAGTTTCTGAATTCTTTCTCGTAAATTTTCTTCGTGCAATTCTTCTTCTTTATCGAGCCATTCCCTTATTGGTAATTTCACATTGAAATCAGTATCTAATTGACGTTCTAAACCAGAAATATCCCACTGTTCTTCCAAACTGTGAGGTGAAATATAAGTACTGATTACATTATCGACAACACGATAACGGATAGTATCAATTGTTTCCGCAATACTGTCCGAAGCTAGCAATTCATCGCGCTGACGATAAATCACCTTACGTTGTTCATTAGCCACATCATCATATTCTAATAATTGTTTTCGAATATCGAAATTATGTGCTTCGACCTTGCGTTGTGCATTCTCAATACTATTAGACAGCAAACGCGATTCTAACGCTGCCCCTTTTTCCATGCCAATACGTTTCATCAATCCAGTTAAGCGTTCACCCCCGAAAATTCGCAATAAATTATCTTCTAAAGAAAGATAAAATCGCGACTTACCTGGATCACCTTGACGGCCAGAACGTCCTCTCAACTGATTATCGATACGGCGTGATTCATGACGCTCTGTACCTAATACATATAGACCACCAGCTTCAATCACCTTATTATTACGCTCTTGCCAAGCTGCTCTACGTTTGGCTACCTCTTCAGGAGTTGGGTTTTCTAATACTTTTAATTCTGCATCTAAATTACCACCTAAAACAATATCCGTTCCGCGACCCGCCATATTAGTTGCAATTGTCACCGCACCAGGACGCCCTGCTTCCGCAATGATATAAGCTTCCTTTTCATGGAATTTCGCATTCAATACTTGATGTGGAATATCATCTCTTTTCAATAAATTTGATAAATATTCTGAAGTTTCAATAGATGTTGTTCCAACCAAAATTGGCTGGCCTGTTGCGCGAGATTTTTTGATATCATCAATAATTGCAGTAAATTTTTCTTGAGCAGACATATACACAAAATCAGCTTGATCGTTACGAACCATTGGTTTGTTGGTAGGTAATACAATGACTTCTAAACCATAAATTTGCTGAAATTCATAAGCTTCCGTGTCTGCTGTTCCTGTCATTCCTGAAAGCTTATTGTAAATACGGAAGTAATTTTGGAAAGTGATAGAAGCGAGTGTTTGGTTTTCTTGACGAATTTTTACGCCTTCTTTCGCTTCAACAGCTTGATGCAAACCATCTGACCAACGTCGGCCGATCATTGTACGGCCAGTATGTTCATCAACGATGATCACTTCACCATTTTGCACAATATAATCAATATCACGATGAAATAATGCATGGGCACGTAAGGCCGCATTCAAGTGATGCATGAGCATGATGTTATTTGCATCATACAAACTTTCATTTTCTTTTAATAAACTGGCTTGTAAGAAGAGATCTTCAACATGCTGATGCCCTTCTTCAGAAAGAAAAGCTTGTTTGGTCTTTTCATCAATTGAATAATCGCCCGGACCTTCTTTATCTTCTTGTTTAGTTAGTTGTGGAATCAGTTTATTGATAGCAATGTAAAGTTCTGTACTGTCTTCTGCCGCTCCTGAAATAATTAAAGGGGTACGTGCTTCGTCAATCAGAATAGAGTCAACTTCATCTACGATGGCATAATTCAAAGGTCTTTGAACTTTATCAGCTAAACTAAATGCCATGTTATCGCGCAAATAATCGAAACCGAATTCATTATTGGTTCCGTAGGTAATATCTGCATTATAAGCTAATTGCTTTTCCTGTGGTTGCATATTGGGCAAAATCACGCCTATGGTCATCCCTAAGAAAGAATACAGAGGCCCCATCCAAGCTGCGTCGCGTTTTGCAAGATAATCGTTCACAGTGACGATATGTACACCTTTGCCGCTTAATGCATTCAGATAAGCAGCTAATGTTGCCGCTAAGGTTTTTCCTTCACCGGTACGCATTTCAGCAATATTACCACCATGCAATACCATTCCGCCCAGTAATTGAACATCAAAATGGCGCATATTAAGAGTTCGCTTACCTGCCTCACGAACAACAGCAAACGCCTCAGGCAATAACTTGTCCAAACTTTCACCATTCCGAACTCGCTCACGGAATTCCATAGTCTTGGCTTGTAATTGTTCATTGGAGAGAGCGGCGATTTCGTTTTCAAGAGCATTAATCTTTTCAACGACTTTCCACATACCCCGTAATACACGTTGATTACGGCTACCAAAAATTCGAGTAAAGAGGGTGTTCAACATAGGCTTATGCACATCATTTAAATTGGAAAAATAGGAGAAAGGATCACCTACTTTGCGATAAAAGTCAAATGGTT